>CAMYZQ010000018.1 GCA_947303895.1 uncultured Bacillota bacterium
GAAGACATACTCCATTCTTCACAAAATATCGTCCACAATTCTATTTCAGAACTACTGACGTAACTGGTGAAGTTACTCTTCCAGAAGGAACTGAAATGGTAATGCCTGGTGATAACGTAACTATGACAGTTGAATTAATTGCTCCTATCGCTCTAGAAGAAGGAACTGAGTTCTCAATTCGTGAAGGTGGTAGAACAGTTGGTGCTGGTAAAGTTACAAAGATTATTAAATAATTAATAATTAAGTAAATTAAAAGTAGGTTTTAAACCTACTTTTTTTGCATAAAAAAACCAGTGTATTACAACACTGGAGTATTTAACCATTCGATTATTGGATTAATACTGTTATATCTATTTGTTTTACTCTTGTTTATTACTAAAGTAAATTCTCCTAGATATTCTTCTACGTGAGCACCAAATCCAAGTTTAAATCTAGTTAAATCATAGTATTTAGATCCTTTAGTAAAGTCTCCTGAAATACCATTTAAATTAAATCTATTATATCCTTGAGAATGATACATATCCATTAATATATATTTTAAATAGTGATTTGGACAATAGTCTTTATAATTGCTATCTAATCCATCAATTAAGAAGAATATTTCACCATTATATTTAACGACTGCACAAGCTGCTACTACTATACCAACAGGATTAGTTTTAAATAATTCTGCTGATTTAATAACACTTTGTTTATAACTATTTAATAATGAATCTGAATTCATTTTTCTCTTTATAATAGTATTCTTATTATTACTATCTATGTTTTCTTGTAATTCCATATTTAATTCATTATTTCTGATTTCTTCTTTTTCATATAGAGATTTACTTCTTTCAATATATTTAGAAGTATTAATTCTAGCAAAGAATATATCAAACATATCTGATTTACCAAATATTTCAAACATATCTAGGTAATAGTTTAATTTTCTTTTTTCATTTTTATAACTAATTAGTTCATAGAAGTCTCTTATATTTTCGGGTTCACCTTTGATAACTTCAACACCTCTATTATCTGCTTTTCTAATTTTATTTCTAATCTCTTTTGAATATAAACCAAATATTTTATCTTCTGGCTTACAAGTTACTACTGCATTCCATCTAGGTTTTAGATTTTCAAAGTTTAAATTAAATCCACCATGTTGGTATCCACAGTTTAAAAGTGTATTATAAATACCCTCGTTATCTACTAAAGTATTTACTTCTCCTGTATTCTCATGAGATTTATAAATAATTTGAGGATCTATCTTAATAAACATGAAGTTTCTTTTTTTTAGAAATTGAGTTATTTGCTCAGTAAAACTTCTAACTAATTCTTCATTTTTATAATCAATTAAGTATCCTCTTGGACAATATCCCCATTTATATCCAATCATAACTCTATTAACAAGTATTAGAGTAGCTGCGACTAAGTTATTCGCATCATCTATTAGACCCAGGTAATAGTCATTAAAGGCATGTCTATCCATTAATGTGCCATACTCTGCAGTCTGATAAAAATTTTTATATGGATAGTTCTTGGCAAAATTGTCGAATTCTTCAGCAGTTAATTGCCTTATTTCCATGATAATCACCTATTGTAATTATATCATATAACTAAAATTTCTTTAAAAAAAGTTATGTTTTTTTGTAAAAAAACGACAAAATATATTGCCGATATGATATAATTTAGATAATAGAGTAGAAGGGTGTAAGTATGGTGATGTATTCGTGAAGAAATATTGTGGAAAAATAAAAGAATTTGTTAAAAAGAATCAATTAATATTTATAGTAGTTTTAGCTGTTATTGTATTAGCTATTTTTGTTTATGTTATGTTTTTTAAGCTAAATATAACTACAATTAGATTTTCTAAAAAAATTAGTGGTTCTAAAAATTATAGTGTTGAATGTTTAGATTCTAATTGTGATTATATTGTAGCATCTAAGGGTGATCAATATGGAAAGTATATTACTAATGTATATAATTCTAAAGGTAAAAGAATAGCTAAGATCAATAATACTTATGATTCAAAAGCATCTTATACAGAATCAGTAGTAGAAGCTTCTAAAAACTATATTATTACATCTAAAGTAGACTATTCAACTCAAAAAAGAATTGGGTATGTACTAAAGAATACTAATGGTAAAGCTAAATATAATTCTAAAACTGAATTAAAAGCTGTTACTGATTATTTAATTAGTGTAAAAACAGATGATGGTTATAAGATCATTAACTATAAAGGAAAAACTCTTTATAAAAATGTTAAATCTTTAGAAACATTTGGTAATAAAGAAGTAGTTTCTATTGTAGCTAAGAATGAAAATTTAATAGTAGATGCTAAAGGTAAATCTATATTAAGTGGTTATAGAATTGTTTCTGAAGTATTTGACAAAAAAGGTAAAGCATTATACTTTGTATTACAAGATACTTATAAGAATTCTTATTATTACTATGATTATAAGAATGATAAATTAGATGAAGAATCATTTAGTGGATATATAAGTGGTAATAACGCAGGAGAATTAATAATTACTGAAAGTAAGAATGGAACATATAAAAAATATCTTTTAAATAAAGATGGTAAAAGAACAGAATTATATGGTGAAGATTCAAGTGAAGTAATTGAAACAATTAGAAAGAAAGTAGATACTGATAAATATTATATTTATACTGCAAGTATTAAAGATGAAAAAACTAAATATATTCTAGTTAATGATAGAAAGAAAAATACAGCAGGTATTTATAATGTGTCTTCAAAGAAATATACTAAATTAGTAGATTTTTCAAAGGAAAATGGATTAGTTAATTTAAGAGTATTAAACTCTGAAGAAGATGATCTATATATCATGATTAACTGTAGTGAAGCAAATTGTGAAAAGAATACTACAATCGTTTATGATATAAAAAATAATAAAGAATTGTTTAAAACTGAATCAGAGAATATACCTGAAGAATATATTTCATATAAAGATGGTTATAGTGTAGTTAAATATGATATTAATTCATCAGCAGACTATAAACAAAAATATGTTGTTTATGATAAGAATAATAAAGAATTATATAAGTCAGATAAACAAGTTATTATAGCTAATAAAAAAATAGTATTTGGTGAAGAAATATCTAGTGCATCACTTATACTATTTGATGTTAAAGCTAATAAACCTATTAATAGTGAAGAAAATTTAGCTACTAAGATAATTGCTGGTGATTCTACAGCATATAAATACAGTGATAATAAAAATACTTACATTATAAGTAATAATGGTAAATTATTAGCTAAGATGTCTAATGATAATGCTTCATTTACTTATAGTGAAGATGCTATTATTTATGTTGAAAATAATAAGATTAATATTGTTAATATTAAAGATAATAGAGTTAAATCTTATAAACTAAAGAAAAATGAAAAAATTAACGATAATAGTGGAGATAGTATTTATCCATATAAGAATACTATTTATGTTAATAACACTGTGGATAATTATGTTAAAGTAATTAATGTTAATGGTACTAAAGTTAGAAAGATTAATAATGTTACTATTAATAGTGTTACTTACAATAAGAAAACTGATAGAGTGATTATAATTACTAAAAAGATAAATGGCAATAATAATTCCTATGGATTATATATTGCAAAGTAGGTGAAAATATGAAAAAGATATTTAAAAACAGGGTTGTACAAATTTGTTTAGTTTTAGTAATTATAGTAGCATTATTAGCAGTTTGGTTTTTTAATAGAACTGATAAGAATGTTATAACTAGAGTATCTAAAGTTCTGTGGGCAAAATATTATAAAGTTGAATGTGTTGATAATGACTGCAAATATGTAGCGGCATATAAAGGTGAAGATACAGGTAAATCTACAGTAAAAATAATTGATTTAAATAGAAAAACAGTTATTAAATATACTATGGATTATACAAAAGATGAATTAAAAAAAGTTCCTGTTAGTGCAACTTCAAAATATGCAATTTTAGCATTAAAAGATGATAAAGATTATACTCATGGATATAGTGTTGTTAATTCTAAAGGTAAAGAAGTATTAAATGAAGAAAAAACTACTTTATATGCTATAACTGATAAGTATTTCTATGGTGAAAAAGATACTTTATATACTATTTATGATTATAAAGGTAATGAATTATTTAAGGATGTTAGTGATTTAAAATTCTATAATGATAAAAAAATCATTACATTTGTTAGTGATAAATTAAATATAATTGATGAAAATAGTGAAAGAATACTTAATGATTATGAGATAATATCAGATGTTAAAGAAGATAATAAAACATTATATTTAGTTGTTAAAGATAAAGAAAATGCATATTATTATTTTGATGTTAATAAGAATAAAATTGTTGGAGATTCTTTCTATTCATACGTTATAATGTCTGATAATAGATTATTAGTTACTAGAAAAAGTAACAATGAAATCAAAAAATATGTAATTGATACTAATGGAAAAGAAAAAGAAGAAATATCTTCGAAGAATAAGATGACTGAAAATATTAAAGAAGGTTATGAAGTAGTTGAAGATACTATTCTAAATGCAAATCAAAAGGGTGTTTTAGTTAGAAATACTAAAGATAATTCTCTTGGTACATATGAATTAAAAACAGGAGATTATTCGAAGATATTTGATTTTAAAGACACATCTTTAACACAAATAAATGTATATAATTTATATGAGAGTTTAGATACTGCTCGTCTTGAAGTAGGATGTTCAAAAACATATTGTAATGATGAAGTAATTACTGTATATGATCCTTTTGAAAACACTATAGTATTTAAAACAGTTAATAGCGAAAAAGAAATTAGATATTATAGAGAATATAATAATGGTTATAAAGTAATAACTTATAAAGATAAATCATATTCTTTATTTGATGATAAAGGAGAATTTGTACTTTCATCTATAGATAATATTGTTATACCTGATCAAAAAGTATTAGTAGATGATGAAGGTAGTGATTCAAATGTTATTCTTTATTCCGTAAAAGAAAAGAAGACTCTCAATAATTCTGAATCATTAGCTCTTTTAGATAAAACATCTAACTATAAATTATATAGATACTTTGATGATGAAAAAATGTATTTATTTGATAAAGATGGAGAATTATTCAAAGAAATACCAATTGCAGAATCAAGTGTAACAGTTGGAGATAAATACATATTGAATCAAGCTAAGAAGAAAGTAACAGTATATGATCTAATTAATAATACTGAAAGTAAATTTAAACTTGATGATGGAGATAGTCTTGATGATGAAAATAGTGCAACTATAGCTCCAAATAAAGGAATGGTAGTTGTTTCTAACAAAGATGAAGACTATGTTAAAGTATTAAATTACAAAGGAAAGAAAGTAAGAAAAATAAAGAAATCCACAGTAAAAACAGTTAATTATGATAAAGAAAGTAATAAAGCTTTCTTAATAACTAAGACTGGTAAAAATTTTGGATTGTATATTATAAAATAATGACTTAAAAAAGTCATTATTTTTTTATTATTTTAGGACTAAAAATGTAGAATTTTGTAAAGTTTTTATGATATAATAATTATGTATAATAAAATAGGAGACTAGTATGAAAAATAAGAAGTTAAGTAAGTTAAAATCCAAAAAATATTTAGCGGGAGTATTACTTGTTTTAGTAGTAGGTGTTTTGGCATGCATACTAAAAATTGGTAGTTTAGATAAGCTTAAAGGAACAATTAAAGTTACTGAAGCATATTTATCTAATGTTACTACAAAACTAAGCGCAAATATATCAGACATATCTGGTGAAGCGCCAGTTGTAAGTAATGGTTATGATGAAGTTAAATATGAATTAAAATATAGACTATCTGCATCTAACCAAGATAGAGATGTAATTATTACAGGTAGTTTAGATTCTGATAATGGTTATGCATCATTTAAGAGACTTTATGGTGATAATATTACAAGTGCTTTATCTGATAATGATAGAAAGATTGAAATAACTATTCGTAATTTACCAGCTGATACTGAAATTACTACAATTATTCCTATCGTTGTTAATGGGGCTCCTAATGGATATAGAGTTAACCCTACATTCAAGATTAAAGAGTCTACAGCAGATAGCTTTACTGATGTTTATACTAATCCTATTGAAGTAAGTACTAATAACTTAAGAGGTACTGTTACAAATACTGATGGAAATAGAGTTCCAAATATATTAGTTTCAGTTTATAAAAACAAAAAATTAATTAGAGAAACTTATACTAATGATAATGGTGAATATATTATTAGTGATTTAAATCAAGATAATTATACTGTTGATATTAATGAAGAAATATATAACGTAGTCGATCATTCTAATGTTAGTGTTAATGGTGATACTTCTCTAGATATTAGAGTTCAAAGAGTATATCCATTTAACATTGAAGTTCATAAGTATATTACTAAAGTAGATGTTAATAACTTAGGTGTTAACACTATTAAAACTTATGATAACGCAAGTATAGTTAATTTTCCTGTTAAGAGATTAACAAATCTTAATGGTAAAGTATACTACAAAATTATAGTAGAAAATACTGGTGAAAAAGAAGGAATTGTTTCAATAATAAAAGATGAACTTCCTGATTTCATGGAATTTGTTGAAGAAGAAAATAGTGGATTTGAATTAATAGATGGTGTAATCTATGATAGAAACCTAGAAGGTATTGAATTAATGCCTGGTGAAAGAGTAGAAGATTCACTTGTATTAACTATTAAAAATACTAGTCAAGCTAGAGAATATCTAAATAGAGTAACTGCTACAGGTGAAATATATGAACACGTAGTATATCTATTAGATGGTAATACTTATAGAGAAGAAGATGTTCTTGAAGGCGAAAAAATAGAAAGAATAGCAGATCCAATTGCTAACTTTGGTGGTTGGTATACTGATCCTGAATATACAAACAAATATAATTATAATAATAGAGTTACTAAGAACTTAATTCTTTATGGTAAAACAACTAGAAAATATACTGTTGAATTCTATGATAAAGATCCAGAAAATGGTGATGAAGATTTATATGATACAGAAGAAGTTCCTGCTGGAGATACAGTAGATGAACCAGATGATCATCCTGATCATGATGGATATAACTTTGATTATTGGTGTATGGTAGATGGTACTAAGTATATCTTTACTACACCAGTAAATGAAGATTTAAAACTAGTTACTTGTTATACAATTAAGAAGTTTAATGTTAACTTCCATAACTATGAAGATGTTAAAGAAAAAACTATTCAAGTTGAATATAAACATTTAATTGATCAAAATGAAGCACCAACATTTGATGAAACAGGATATACATTTATTTGTTGGACTGAAAATAAAACTGATTGTTTTAGCTTTACTACTCCAGTAGAAAGAGAAATAAATCTTTATCCAAAACATGAAAGATTAAAAAATGCTGTTGTATTCAATGATGAAAACAGAATAACTACAGTTAATGATATTCCTTATGGAGATACAGTATCTCCAATAGCAGACCAAGGTAAAGAAGGACATACATTTAGATGTTGGTCTGAAGATAGAACTAATTGTTTTGATTTTGATACACCAATAATTGAAACTAAAACATTATATGCTATTTATGATATTAATAAATATTTAGTTCATTTCATTGATAAAGATCCAGAAACATTAGTAGAAACTCAATATGTTCCTGATCAATTAGTTGAATGGGGAGGATTTGCTACTAGACCTGTTAATAATCCAGAGCATACTGGTTATACATTTGTAGAATGGAAAAAGGATAACACAACATATAATTTTGATACTCCTGTTAAATCAGAAATAACATTAGTATCAAGTTATAGAATTAATACTTATCCAGTTAATTTCCATGTTGATAATGATGTAACTACAGTTAATGTTGAATATAAACATACTGTAACTCCTATTGCAGATCCAGATAAAGAACATCATGTATTTAGAAGATGGTTAGATGAAAATGATGATCCATTTAACTTTAGTACATTAATAGTTGAAGAAACTGATTTATATGCTGAGTTTGAAGAAATATTACCTCCAGTAATTAGTCATACTCCAACTATGTGGACTAATGAAGATGTAACTGTTACTTTAACTAAGAATGCTAATGTATTAGATGATACTGGTTATACATATTTATATAAATTAGTAAATGGTTCATATAATACTTATAGTGCTCCATTTGCAGTATCAGAAAATACTACTATAACTGCAAAAGGATCTAAGAGTGATGTAGATTCAGTAGTAACTAATCATGAAATAGTAAATATTGATAAATTAAATCCAAGTATTACATTATTTAGTTTAAATGCTGTTAATAGAAATTCAGCTACATTAAACGTTAATATTGTAGATAATGAATCAGGTGTTGATTACTATGAAATTTATAAAGATAATGTTAAGATTGGTGAAAAACGTTTAGAATGTTATACTGAAACAACATTTGATGAATATGAAGCTTGTAGAGCTAATTTCCCTGCAGAAAGAGAAACTACTTATACTGTTACAGGATTAACTCAAACAACTACATATATATTCAAAATTAAAGCATTTGATAAAGCTGGTAATTTTGTATTTAGTGATGATCTAGAAGTTACTACAACTACTCCTAGAATAGTTGCTAGATTAATTGGTTATAATAATAGTTTATTTACTGATACAGTAGATGAAAATACTGGAGCAGTTATAACTCCAAAAGAAGATAAATATATTAACTTTGAATCATTAGAAGAAGCTTTTGATTATGAAGATTTATATGATTGTAAAAATGTTCAATGTACTATTCAAATGGTAACTGGTACAAATGAAAGTGTTCAAGTTCTAGAAGGACAAAATCTAACATTAGATTTAAATGGACAAGTTGTATCTGGTATATCTGAAGAATATACAATTAAGAATAATGGTGATTTTACTTTAATTGAAAGTACACAAGAAGGATTAACACCAGGAAAACTAATTAATACTAATGGTGTTGCATTATTAAATAAAACAGGATCACACTTTACTATGGGTGAAGGATACTCTGATAGATTAGTATCTAACTCATTAGTATCAACAACTAAACCATATATTTATGGTGAAACTGTTGGTGTTAAATCTGAAGCAAATGCATATTTTACTATGTTTGATGGAAAGATAGTTGCACCACAAAGTCAAACTCCAGGATATGGAGCTGTTAATGGTAGAGTTACTGGTACAGAATATTCTTATGCAGCAGTATCTAATCCAATGACAGATAGTGGAAGAGACTATCAAGTTGTTACTTTAAATGTATTAGTTTCACCAGAAGCTAGAATTAATGAATCTGTTTATTACTCTAAATTAGGTAGTGCAATGGAAGCTGCTAATAGAGGAACAACAACAATTGGTTCAAGTGCAAATGAAAGTGATTTAATCACTCAAGTTCAATCAAGTGGAAAATACACATTTACGTATGACACTAATACTAACACTTTAGTTTCTAATAATGGACCTACTATTGGTGATTATGCAGAATCATATTTAGTAGTAGATTTAAGAAATGAAACAAATGATAAAGTGTTAAACATAGAATATAATATTTCAGGAATTGAGAATACTTATTGTCAAAGTAGTTTTAATTTTTGGGAAGATTATGAAAGAGCAGCTAATATAAAGGCTTACAAGTATAATAATTATCTTCATCAAGAATTAGGTAATGAAATTACACCATATGTTCGTGATTATTCAAATACGAAATTCACGCTAGAAAAAGGAGAAATATATTATATTTCACTTAAACATGCATCTTATAAGAATTATTATGGTGATTCATATTGTGGTGAATTGACAATCAACAATATTACATTAGGTGATTCTGATATTAATACTAGACATATTGAACCTCAATCAGATGTTGATTTAGCTGCATATGGATTCTATTATGATGAAAGCGATAAAACAATTAAATCAAGTAATCAATATAACCCTGAAACAAGTTCAGCCGTTGGGTACATAGAGGTAGATTTAACTGATAAAGAAGGAACATATGAAGTAATAGCTGATGTTGCTATGGAAAGTTATGGTTATGTAGCTAGTTGGAATACAGTAATTAGAGCTGAAGGTATAGTTAGAGTAGGACCTGATAAACAACCTACATATGGTGATACATTAGCTTCTTTATACAGCTCATCTAGTAGCGAATATGTTGATGTTTATAACAATGTTGATTATGGAAATGGATATTACGGTGGGTATACAACAAGAACAACAGCTGGACGTGTAACAATTGAGGGCGGAAGAAAATACTACATAAAATTTGCTTATAAAAAGAGAATAGATAGTCCAGACGATTTCCCAAGCAGAGCAGAATTTGAGGCTGCTAATTGCCGTGACCAATTAATAATTAAATCATTAGATGTTGTTAAGGTCTCTGAAGAACCTACAAATGTTGGTATTGGAGAAGTATATGACGTTGATACTGATATTCTTGATCAATTTGTTGCAAATTCTAACGGAGGAATAATTGTTGATTCTAACGGGAAGGTATCGACAAAATTTACACAACCTAATCAAACTGTTGCAACTTATGCAACTATAGATTTAACAAATGATACTAGAGGTTTATTTGTTGCCATTGATTTTATACATAAATATGGTAAAAGAAATGGTAGTTCTTTTGGACCAGATGAGTTTGAAAATTTATATGGATATAATGAACCAACATGTACAAGCTGCTTTGAAGTGTTCCAAAAACGAACTAGTTTAAATAGTGGAACTGAGGCTTGGGTAAGAGTTAGACGTGAAATGAGAAGAGTTTATAACTACGATATAGAAATGCTAAGCAATACAGCTTATTTCAGTTTAGAGGCTGGATATGAATATAAAATAGTGTTTAGTCTTACAAGTAGTGATAATGTGGCAACAGAATATGCTGACACTGTAATTAATGGTATCCGTGCGGCTAAACTAAGTAATATGATAGGTAATAATTATAATGGATTAATTTTTGGATATGAAGATGAATATCCAAGAAACTGGATATATGATAATTATACTCCGGAAGGTATAACAACAAATAATGTAAATCAATATATTCAAGAAAACAAATATAAAGATTCATTTGTAAGAATTGATTTAACAAATGCTACTAAAGATCAAATTTTAACATATAAAATAGGTAGTAATAGTAGTAGTTATTCTACTCCAATTACATATATAACAAATAACAATAGATCTCTTACTTATTCCGACGCGTTTGAAAATAGAAGTGATTTGACTTCATATAGAGAATATACTGGATATGGAGCTGGTATAGTTTTAGAAAAAGGTAAAGTATACTACTTCCATTCATCAGTATTCCAACAAATGCTTGATAGTATGCAATGGAATGAATTTTATTCATCAGATGAAATTGATTTTGGTCCTAATATGGAGTATATGAGATTAAT
Organism: uncultured Bacillota bacterium; assembly: GCA_947303895.1. Taxonomy (GTDB): domain Bacteria; phylum Bacillota_I; class Bacilli_A; order RF39; family UBA660; genus RUG13038. The sequence continues at coordinate 11,390 of CAMYZQ010000018.1, forward strand.
TCCTATTGATGAAACTGTTCTTTCTGTTGGAGGCTTTAATGTATTAACAGGTACTGAAAATATAGCTGACGAAAGAGAAGAAAGCTCAACTATTAGAAAGAGAAATGCAGGAGAACCAATTATTAATGATAGTGGTTCATCAACATATGGTTTTGAATATAATGAAGAAACTGGATGGTATACAGGATTAAATCCTTTAACTGGTGATATAGCGGTAAAGAAATTTGTAATAGATCTAACAAATGCTACTGCAGATAAAATATATGTGTTAGAACGTGATTCTGATAGTTATTACGATTATTATTCTTATGGTGATGATGAATCTAAAATAGCATTAGATGTTAATACATTAGCAACTATTTATGGAGGGGATCCAGTAAATAATTACACTCATTTTTCTGATTCTACTAGTATAAGTTTCGTTCTTAAAAAAGGTAAGGTAAATTATGTACAATTTGCAACAAGAAAGGAGTATGATTCACAAAGCCAAACATCTATAAGATTAAAGGAAATAGGAGAAGAAAACCCAACAAGTGAACATACTAATATAGAAGTTGTTAGAGAATTTAATACACAAGTAGATACTGTTCAATTACTTAGAAATGTAAATACTCCTAATAAATTAGTAGTAGAAAATAGTGAGGAAGTTGTACTTGATTTAAATGGATATAGTTTAACTTCAAATACTGATTATGTTATTGATAACTTTGGTGATTTAACAGTTGTTGATACAAAATATGAAAGAGCATTAGCTTCATATGATAGTGATTTAGCTGAATATTTAGAGTATGCAGGTTTATGTGATGGATGCACAGAACCAAGTGATGAGTATAAATTAGATCATATCTTAGATTATGCTGATGAATTTGGTATTACATTTGATAACATAGATCCTGCTGATGTTACTGAATTCTCATATACTGGAGATGCACAAACATTTACAGTACCAGAAACAGGTTTATATAAACTACAAGTTTGGGGTGCCCAAGGTGGTTATAGAAGTAATGCTAACTATGGTGGTAAAGGTGGATACTCTGAAGGTATTATTGAACTTCATGAAGGAGAAACTATTTACGTATATGTTGGAGGATCTGGAAATACTGGTGGTATTGAAGGAGGATTCAACGGTGGTGGATCAAGAGAAGAATATCCTGGTGGTGGTGGAGCCACTGATATAAGAGCTGAAGGATCTACATTAGATAACAGAATTATTGTTGCCGGTGGTGGAGGTTCTGATGGAGCTCCTAGCAAACCTGGTAAAGCAGGTGGTGGAGAAAATGGAATTTCTGCAACTGAAAGCTATGGTGACGGTGGTACTGGAGGAACACAAACATCTCCAGGAACTGGCGGAAGCTATGGTAGAGGTGGAACTGGTTCGTATAAAGATGATGGATACGGCGGCGCCGGTGGAGGCGGCTGGTATGGTGGTGGAAGTTCCACACCTGACTATTCTGGAGACGATGACCGTGGAGGCGGTGGAGGCTCTGGATTCGTATTAACATCTAACTCAATAACTCCTGATACTTATACAGTTACTAATCATACATTCTTATCAGGAACAACTATTGCCGGAAATCAAGATATTCCAACTTATGACGGAACATCAACTATGACAGGTAATTCTGGTGATGGTTATGCTAAAATTTCTTTAATACTTGGAAACGAATATGAAGAAATGAAAAACAATTTACAAAAAACTTATAATGTTAAGTCAGAACCTGTTTTAGGTGCTAAATCAATAATTACAAATGATAGTGGTACAGGTATTATTCAAAATAGAAAAGATGCAACATTAACTATAAATAATGTAATACTTGATGTTAATTCTACTGAAGGTATTCGTAATGATGGAACATTAATTGCTACATCTGAACCTGTTATTAATGTATATAACTCTGAAAGTACAGGTATTATCAATAATGGTGGAAATATAGTTAATAATGGTAATTTAAAAATTATATTAAATGCTTCTTCTTGTTCATCAGTAAAAGAATATGGTGCAACAGGAATAAAATATATAAATAGCCATTCCGAATTAAGTAATGTAGAAATTACCGGACAAAATGGTACAGGAATTCTTATTAATGAAGGATCAGAATTAGATCTTCATTCATCAACTATCAATATAAACGATGATTGTGATTGGACAAGGGTAGAAAACACTAGAGACGATTATACATCTCAGTCTCTATACAATAAATCATATGAAACTAAATTGAAATTAACTGATATCAATTATGATAATATTGAATATGATAGAAATGATGGTGTTATATATAATAGAGGTATTATAAGAGTAGATAATGGTTCAACTTTAACAGGTCAAATAACAAACTTTGGTAATGCATCATTATATAATGGTGTAGGATTTAAGGATATATTCCAAAATAATAAATATAAGTTTGGTTTTGGTTACAATGAAAATACATATTCATTTGATAATACAGAATTGAATATATATAACACTGTAGCTGAGGTTGATTCAATAGCTAACTTTGGTGGAACACTTAATATAATAGAAGAAGATGGTTATACATCCACTATTACATCTACTGCAGAACCAGCAATTCTAAACTTTGGTACAGTTAATACAACTGGAGCTGATATTTCAAGTATGTATAATGTCGGCGAATTAAATACTAATGGTACAAACTTTGGAACATTAAATAATCTTCTTACATTCATAGATAATGTTCGTGGACATTCTTGGTCTGGTGTTGCTGATGGAGATGAATGGATTACTAGAAAAGGAACTGCTAATATTAATGGTGGTTCAATAACAGGCACATCACTTGTAAACGAATCTACAATGGTTGTTAATGGAACAACTGTTCCTACAGGTATTATTAACCGTAATAATTTAACAGTAAAAGGTAATAGCGTTATTACTGGTGATGATAAGCCTGCAATTGATAACCGTCCATTTACAATATATTATTGGAAGCAAGGAATCGTTCGTCCAAGCCTTGCTGCATATGGCTATCTAAAAGCAACTGTTACAATAGGCGATGATGATGGAAATGTTTCAAATGGACCAACAATAACTACAACATCTAACAAATATGCAATCACAGGTACATGTAATTCGCATGGAACAAAAGAATTATCTGATATTCAATTTGTATATGGTTATAAATTGTCTCATAGTTATGAATGGGGGACTACAGTTGCTTCAGATATAAATGGAAGACCAGTATTACTTTCTGGTGATTATTATGATACACAATTTACTCTTTTAAATTCTATGGATTATCCTACATCTTCAAATAACTTATGTGAAGTTAATTACTATGATGGTAGTATTCAAAATACTGCTGTTACTGATATGACAGATGTAATGGATATTCCAATTAATAATATTGCAAGTGGATATGATGTTTTATATGATAATAGTGGCTCAGTAGGACAAATAAGTCTAGCTACTATTGATAATTCATCTAGAGCAAATGTTATTGATGTAAATGGTACATCATATAAATCATTAGAAACAGCTATTAGTGAGGCTCCTGATAATTCAGTAATTAATATTTCAGGAAATTATAACTCTGCTAATAGAGTAACAATTCCTGAAGGTAAGAACTTAACAATTAATTATGCTTCAGGATCAAAAGTTAATTCATATAGTAAAAACGGTTTAATAAATAATAATGGTACTTTATCTATTACAGGTACAGGTACTGATAATATTATTGGTGAATTTGGATATGTAAATAATGGTACTATGACATTTAATGGTTCAAATAATACTAATAATGTTGATAATTACTTTAAACAAAGTAATTTAATTAAGAATAATGCAAACTTAACTATAGATAATGTTTCATCATCTGGTCTTGATATTGTATCAATTAGTGAATCTAATGAAAGTAGAAGTGCATTAACAATTAATAATGGATCATATAATTCAAATACAATATATGGTAATAATACAGATATTACAGTAACTGGTGGGTACTTTGATACTGCTGAAAATAACAACTATTATGAATCATGGAAAGATGACAGTCTAACTCAGGTTGTAGCTAATCTTAAACCATTATTTAATGTAAGTGGTTCTACAGTTACAATTAATAATTTTGATACAAATAATGATTCAAGATATAGTAGTATATCTCAAGAACAATCATTAGGTGTATTTAAGGGTTCTACATTAAACTTAAATAATTCTAAATTTGGTGGTAGATCAAGTAGACCGCAAATATATGCATCTATGAGCGGAGGAAATATAGTTAATGTTTCTGGTGGTCAATATGATAATGTATACTTCAACTTATTTGGTGGAAATACATATAACCAAACATCTGGAACTGTTAATGGTGAATTAGTAGTCGCTGGTTCAGGCAATATATTAAATATAACTGGTGGAAAGATTATTTCATCTGAAACATCTGGAATATTATTAAATAATGCTTCTGATACTACTATAACTGTTGGTACTAAGGGAGATTTAATTGCTGGAACAAATAAATTAAATGTTTCTAAGACAGATCCTGAAATTAGAGGTAGTACATATGGTATAAGTGCAGGAGGAACAGAAACATCTCCAAATAACTTATACTTCTATGATGGTATATTTAAAGGTTCTGATAATCCTATTGAAATGCACGTTGAAGAAATTGAAGCGGGTTATGATATTGCTTATAGAAGGGATACTAATCCAAGGGAAAAATATCTTGATATATTACCATTAATACTTAACTATACAACAGGAGTTTATTACTTTGATGTTCAATTAGCATTTAATGAAGCTAATACAAATGATAAATTAATTTGGGTTAGAGACTATACTAACTTTGCAGATTCTCCATCATTTGTTATTCCTGCTGGAAAACAATTTGAATTATACTTTAGTTATACTAAGGCTTCTGATACTCCATATTTCTATCAATATCAATCTATTGATCCTGCTGATAGAGTACCAGTTACAACAGAGTTTATTCCATATAGTGGTAATGAACCTGTTCAAAATGGATATACTGTTGGTACAAGCCGTATTAAGATTAATAATATTGATACTATTGATTCTAATACAGGAGAAAAAGTTGAAGTTCCATTTATAATTAATAACGGAACCGTACACTTTGTTGGAATGCCAAATTATAGTTCTTCTGTTGAAGAACCAATATTTGAATCAGTTTCTGGAGCTAGAATAATAACTAATAATGGTACAGCAATTCTAAATAGAATTAGTGCAAGTAATATAAAAGCTCTTGGAACAATGTTTAAGAATAATGAAAATGCAACAATGACTATTTTCCAAGGACATTTTGAAACATTACAAGCTAATGTATTTACAAATAGTGGAACAATTAATTTTGAGGGTGATGTAAATGACTCATCAACTTGCTTTAATCCAACTTATATAAAAGTTAATACAACTGATAATTTAGAAAATGATTATGATTATTATGTTGAACAAGAACATAATGATGTTCATATAATTCTTTCTGAATCTATTATTAATAATGCAGGTGCAACAATGAATATTGAATATCTATACTATGATGCAGACTATTCATATGTAGCAATCTTAAATAATGGTTCAATTGATATTAGTGATTCAACTATCGAGGCTATAGATAAGAATGATGACAGTTATGGCGATGGAGTTAGTTTAAGAATTGAAAGCATAATTAAAAACAATGGTACTATGACAATGGATAACGCAAGAGTTGTAGCTGCTAGAGGTATTGATAATAGGGGAACATTAACTATTACAGGTGGTATGATTGATTGTGCATATCCTGCATCTATTTCAAATAGAGGAACATTAGACGTTACAGGTACTCAGATTAAAGGTGGAGGAAAAGGTATATTAGATACTGACGGTACAACTACTTTAACAGGTGTTAATGTGTTAACACGTGGTGAAGCATATCATGGTACTGGAGTAAATCCTGCTACAATAAATGGTGGAATCTTAAAAACCTATGGATTAGAAGAGTACAGCTATAGATATAATTATTCGTTTGATAGATCTTGTACAAATAATAATTCTAGTAAAGTAACAATCAACAATGATGTTGGTACAGAATCAAAGGGTTATTATATAAATAATGGAGCAATATATATTGCTGATGGTAAGAATTTAAATATCGCAAATGTAAATGTTGGCTTTGATGACAGCTTAAGAGATTTAGCACATTTCTGTGGAGATTATACTGTTTGGATTAATGGTACAGCATATCGTGCTCATGCATGTTATCAACCATATAGTCACTCATATGACCTTTCCGATAATCCAACTAATTCACAGCTAAGTACTAGAGGTTTAAATTATTCTGTTGCAGCAATAGAAGCTTCTTATGATTCGGTTGTTACAATTGAAGGTAATTCTTCTATTAATTCTGCAACAAATGTAAGATATTATACATATGGATTATATGTACATGATGCAACAGTTATTCAAAAGGGCGGTTACATAGATAAAACCTTCTTTGAAGCAAATACTACCGCTTCTACTATAGGTGTTAAAGATGGAGTTACATCAGAAAGTAATTATATGAATGAAGTTTCATGTTCAAAAGATTTTAGTGGATTTAATTTCTATGGTGGATCAATTGTATTAAACCCTGGTAGATTATGTCACTTTGTTGATAAAGAGGATGGAAGTACTATATATACTCCAAATTCTTCGGAAAGCGATCATTATGTAATAGGAGAATCAGATGTAATTGTTAATACAAATACAGATACTCCATATACTTCAGTACAAGCTGCTATTAATGCGGCATCATCTGGAGACACATTAAAGATGTTATCTAGTGTTTCTGAAATTACTACAGCATATGATATAAATGTTAATAAAGATATTACTTTTGATTTAAATGGAAAATTATACGATGCAAATCTTGTAATTGATAATAATGCGGTAGTAACTATAACTGATGACACATATATAAACGATAATACTAACATATTTGGTAGATTAGTAAGTATTACAAATACATTAGGAACAGTATCTGCTTATGCTACAATTGATGAATTAGATAATGCCTCTCAATTTACTTTAACTGGTGGAAGCATTAAAGAAGCTACAAATACAGGAACTTTAAATGTTAACGGCGGAACTGTTAAAAATACTATAAATGATGGAACAGTTAATGTTAATGGAACATATATTACTGATATAAAAAACAACTATGGTACAGGAACATTAACACTAGTATCTGGAGAAGTTAAAGGCGAATTATTAAATTATGGTAGTTTGAGTCTAGATTCTGATTCAAAAATATACAATCTAATTAACATTACAACAACTACAACAATTCTAAGTACAGGTACAATTAGTAATGTAGATAATTACGGTGAACTTAAGATAGAAGGTGCATCCATTGGTGATGTAAGGAATAGTGGAAACTTAGTTGTTAATTCTGGAACTATTAATGGAATAGTAAATGATTATTTCAGTACGTATGGTACTGTAAGTACAGATACTTATACTGCAACAATTAATGGTGGTACTATTGATGATATAAATAACGTTGGTAATATGACTATTAATAATGGAACAATAAAAAGTGTTACAAACTCGAGTGATTTAATAATTTTAGGTGGACAATTTACTTCGATTAGAAACGGAAAAAATGGTTATTTAACAATCGGATCAAAAGACGGAATCGTTAATTCTTCATCACCACTTGTAGTTAATACAAAGGGTTATGCTATTGTCAATTCAGGACAAGATTTTAACTTCTATGATGGTAAATTTGTAAGTAATAAACCTATAGTAATTGATGCTCAAATTGATGATGTTGAAACTGATTATGTTCCTTATATTGCTACAGATTATGATGAACAAGGTTACTTAACTGGAACATATTCAATGACATTAAGAGGTTCTCAAGAAACTGACATTAAGATTGCATGTGTTGAAGGTATTTGTTATGCTACTCTTCAAGAGGCAATTAATGCGAGTGTATTAAACTACACTGAAGAATATGGTTGTCCTGAAGTTAAGATTGGAGATGAATTCTTCTTCTCTGTAGAATTAACTGAAGACCTAGTACTAGATCCTCAATACTCATTAACTATTAACTTAAATTACCATAACCTTAATGATAATGGTTATGTAATCCCAGATAACATTACATTAAGAAATGGTTCTTTAAATGGAACTGACTTACAATCTAATATATCTAAGTTATTATCTAACATATTTGGTATTAATGATAATGGTAAAGATATAATTATTACTAGAATGGAAGATGGTAATGCATTAGATACTTCTAAGACTTATAACTTATATAAGTATGAAGGTGGTTCTTATGAATTAGTTAAAGTTAATTCTGATGGAGCTGGTAAATATGTTATTGGTAGAAAAACAACTGATTTAAAACCTATTAAAGGTAGAATATATATTAATGATTTAGATTCTGGTGAATATAAGTTAGTTGATAATTATAATAATGAATTACAATTTACTATATATGATGATGGAACTCTAAGTCCTAATATTAGAGAAAATATTATTTCTGATTTTGGACATATGTCTGCTTCTTCGGTAGCAACATTAGTTATTTCAATTCAAACAGGTATATTAAGAATAAATTATATGCTTATAGCTATTTCTATAATTGCAGTATTATTTATAATGTTTGTATTAAAAAGAAAATCAGATACTAATAACTAATAAGAAAAGCACTTAATAAGTGCTTTTTTTATGTTATAATTATTATAGGTGATATATATGAGTAAGATAATAGATATTAAAGCTAGAGAGATATTAGATTCTAGAGGAAATCCTACTATAGAAACAGAAGTATTTACTGAGAATACTAGTGCATATGCATCTGTTCCTTCTGGGGCTTCTACAGGGTCAAAAGAGGCTTTAGAATTAAGAGATGGTGATAATACTAGATATCTAGGAAAAGGTGTCTTAAAAGCCGTTAAAAACGTTAATACTACTATTAAAGATAAGTTAATAGGTATGTATGTTTTAGATCAAGAATTAATAGATAAGACTATGATAGAATTAGATGGAACAGATAATAAATCTAATCTAGGAGCTAATGCTATTCTATCTGTATCTTTAGCTTGTTTAAAATGTGCTGCTAAAGAAAATAATAAAGAATTATATGAATATGTAGGAGATACTTATTCTATGCCATATCCTATGATGAATATATTAAATGGTGGAGCACATGCAGATAATAAATTAGATTTCCAAGAGTTTATGATTATACCCAATGCATCTAATATTAATGAAAGAATAAGACAAGGTTCTGAAATATTCCATAATCTTAAAAAAGTATTAAAAGAAAAAGGATATAATACTAATGTAGGTGATGAAGGAGGATTTGCTCCTAATTTATCATCTAATAAAGAAGCATTAGATTATGTTATAGATGCTATTAATAAAGCTGGTTATAAACCAGGAGAAGATGTATTTATAGCATTAGATGTAGCAGCATCAGAATTTTATAACAAAGAATCAAATACATATAGATTAGAAGATAAAGATTTATCTAGAGATGATCTTCTAAATTACTATGGAGAATTAATTAATAATTATCCAATAATATCTATAGAAGATCCATTTGATGAAAGTGATTATGAAGGATTTAAATCTATTACTCAAAAGTATGGTGATAAAGTTCAAATAGTAGGTGATGATTTATTTGTTACAAATGAAAAACTATTAAAAATAGGTATAGAAGAAAAATTAGCTAATGCAATTCTTATCAAGTTTAATCAAATAGGTACAGTAACTGAAGCTCTAAATACTATTAAATTAGCTAAAGATAATGGATTTAAAACAATCATATCTCATAGAAGTGGTGAAACAGAAGATACATTTATTGCTGATCTAGCAGTAGGTTTAGATCTAAAACAAATTAAAACAGGATCTCTTTCTAGAGTAGATAGAGTATCTAAATATAATAGACTAATGAAAATTAATGATAATTTAAAAGGAGTTTAGACTCCTTTTTATTGTATTTAATTAAAAAATAAATATAATATATAAAAGGTGATTTTATGAGTACTAAAATTATAGAAATTACTATTGATGAATTAATGGATGAACTTAAAAAAGAGGGTAACATTGATAGAGGTGGAAGTGGAATAGTTAATGACTATAATGAAGACACTCTAATTAAGATTTATTATTCACAAGTATATAGAGGATATAAATCTAAAAAAATGTATGATTTAATCAAAGCTATGGAATTAAATAAAGTGTATATGAATAATAGTAAACTATCTAATATGATTGGATTAATTAGTAAAGAATCATTATTAACAAAATGTGAAAGATTAGCTAATACAAGATCAAACATTATAAAAGGTATTGTACTATGTGAAGACTATCCTATAGGAGTCTTACTTGAAAAATATATAGGATATACAAGACTAAATAAAATATATTCTGATCTTCCAAGAAAAGAAAAGGTGGAATATTTAAGTAAAGCTAGGGAATTAGTAATTGAATTAATGGATCATGAAATATATCCAACAGATATGGAAGATAATAATTTAATGGTTAATAGAGATAATGGAGATGTTAAAGTAATAGATCTTGATGATAATTATACTCGGTTAGATCCCGGTTGTTGTTCAAATATCAGAGCCCTTTGCCTTAGATTTATTGATTTTGAATTAAATGAATTTAAAAAATATATGTAAATATGTTTAAAAACAAAGAAAAGTATGATAAAATATAACATGTTTGGAGGTAATACAAATGGACGTAGTATTATTAGTTATATCAATTTTATTAATAACAGTAGTTTTATTACAAAGCGACAAAGCAGAAGATGCTTCAAATATATTACTAGGAGCAAGTTCTGAATTATTTGCTCAAAGAAAAGAAAGAGGACCTGAACTATTTATAAGTAGACTTACTTTAGTATTAGGTATTCTATTCTTTGTTCTTTGTCTAGTTATGTCAGTTTTAAAGTAAAAAGACTTTTATTAAAAGTCTTTTTATTTTATAATGAATTTAAGGTGAAACTATGAGAGATAAGATATTAGAAATATTAAGTAGTTCAGAAAAAGCATTGTCTTCTATAGAGTTATTAGAAGCACTAAACATGAATTCTGTTAGTGAACTAACTTCTTTATATGAAGTATTAAATGATTTAGAAGATGAAGCTTTAATATATAAGACTAGAAAAGATAAATATA
>CAMYZQ010000019.1 GCA_947303895.1 uncultured Bacillota bacterium
TAGCAAACTATACTCCAATTGTTTATAACATTACTTATGATTATGATGGTGGAACATTACCTCAAGGTGTAACAAATCCTGATAGATATACAATTGAAAGTGATGAAATCACATTCAATGCTCCAGAAAAAGAAGGATATACATTTACTCATTACACAATGGGAAGTAGTATTATTACTTCTATACCAACTGGTAGTACTGGAGATAAAAACTTAAAAGCAAATTATGAAATTAATCATTTTACAGTTAATTACTATAATGAATCAGTTCAATTTGCTACAGAAACAGTAGATTGGAAAGAAACTGCTACTAAACCAGTAACTGATCCAACAAAAGCACATAATATATTCTTATATTGGTCAGAAGATGGGACTACAGAGTATAACTTTAGTACAAAAATAACTGCTAACAAAAACTTATATGCGGTTTATGAAGAAGTATTAACTCCAGTAATTACATTAAATCCAATGTTAGATGAAACTACTAATAAAACTTGGGTATGTTCTAATTCAAGTAATAATGAATGTGGTGTATTAGTTACAATTACTAACAATGAAAATCTATTAGATGCTACTGGATATGAATTATATTATAAGATAGGTGATAATAGCCCAGTATTATATACTGAACCATTTAAAGTATATGAAAATACTACTGTTACAGCATTTGCTAAGAAGAGTAATATCTATAGTGAAAATACTACTGAAGATGTAGTAAATGTTGATAGTATTGCACCAACAATTAATAATCCTGCAACTGGAGCAATGTCATTTAATATGTCAGTTAGTGGTACTGCTCAAGATGCAGATTCTGGTGTTAAACAATTTACTTTATATGTTAAAGAAAAAACTGCTTTAGAATTTGATGATACATTAACTTATACTTCAGAAGTATTTGATGGTATTAAAGATCATGCTGAAAATTATGATCATACATTCTATGGTGTTCAAGATAATACTGAATATATTGTCAAGATAGTCGCTATAGACTATGTTGGTAATGTATCAGAAAAAGAAGTTGAAGTAACTACTCATCCATATGTTGCTAGAGTAGTAGGTAAAAATAATATGCTTTGGTATACAGTTGATCCTGATACTAAAGAATTTGTTATAGAAGATGGGAAAGAATTCTTAATGTTTGATAGTATACAAGCTGCAGTAGATTATTGTGCTGAAGTTCAATGTACTATTCAAACTAATCCAGTATATCCTATAGTAAATGAAAGTGTTACTATTGCATCTAATCAAAATGTTACTATAGATTTAGATGGAAGAATAATTACAAGTTCTGAAGAAGCAACATTTATTAATAATGGTGAACTACATATAGTAGATAGAAATCCTAGATTAGTTAATGGTGAACATGAAAGTATTGGTAAAGTTACTAATACAACTGGTAAAGCAGTAATAAATAATAAGAAATTTGTTCTTGGAGATGGTTTGTCTGAAGCTAGTGAAACATTTATATATCCAGAACTTGATAGACCTATAATTGAAGGATATGAAACTGCTATTGAGCAAAACGATACATTCTATTTCTTTGATGGAAAACTAGTGTCAGATACAGTAGCATTAATAGATAATGGTGAAGATCCAATAACTCAATATTCATATAACGTAGTTATAACTGGAGAAAATGATAAACATATTGGTACATTAAGTATAGTAGATGATCCAGAAGCAAGAATAAAAAGTACATATTATACTAAGTTAAAAGTTAATACTGGTGATAATGCTTTTGATTCAGCAAGAACTGGTACTATTACTACTGAATCAGCTAAGATACTATCTAAGATTAAACAATATGGTGATTATGGATTTATTTATGATGCAGTTAATGATGAAATCTATAATGGAAATAGTTCAACTGCTAATACTACAGCTATATCATATTTAAAAATAGATTTAACAGATGAAATTGAAGATAAAATGATTTTATTTGATACATTTGCAGATACATATGATTATAGAAATTATGGTTATATATCTATTAGTGATTCATTAAATAGTACTGGAACACAAATATATAGAACATATGGAAATGATATAAGTGGTACTAAAATACATTATTTAGAAAAAGGGAAAGTATATTACATATATTTTGGTTTTGTTAAAACTATTGGTGATGTAAATATTCATGAAGTATTTAAAGTTAAAAATATGAAGATTCTTGGAGAAAGAGAGTCTACTAATAGTCTAACTTTATTTAATGATGATACAGGATATTATCCATTTAAACAAAATACTGATGGAAGCATAGTTAGTACAAACGGTAATATTGCATCTTCATATTCTCATTCATATATCGTATATGATTTAAGAAATGAAACTGATACTGTTAATTTAGTAATTGATTCTTCTATTAGTACATCATCAGGCTATGATGCGGGTTATATTTATACTTCAAATAATACAAGTTTTCAAGAAGCTGGTAATTCACAAGGTAGATATATTTATTCTACAGGTAATTCGGAAAATAATATTACTACTATTCCTTTAACTCCTGGAACAGTAACTTATGTTCATTTTGTTTTCTGGAATAGATTTGCTGAAAATGATGAAACTGATAATTTTAAAATAAATTCAATATATTTATACAAATCAGTATCTAATACTGATATAGCGCCTGATCTTACTTTATATCACAATATCACTGATACTTATCATTTTGCTAATGGATTTGACCCTTATTATTGGAAAGCATCAACTGGTCCTAATGGTATTATATATGGTGCTACACTAAATAATTCAAATGATGGATATATATTTGACGGAAACGATTATACTGTAATATCTGGTGGTATTAGTAGTACATTCTTAAATGCTGAAACAGTTCAATTAGAATTTAGTACTACAACAATAGTAAATTCAGTTTATTATTCGGGTAGTGAAAATGAAAGAATATCAATTGGTGTATGGGATAGTATTTTATATGTTTCTAATGCCCGTGTTTATGGTGAAAGACCTAATGGTTATGTATTACCAAGTGATTGGGCTGATGGTAGTAAACATAAATTAGTTGTTACATATAATCAAGGAGTTTATAACGCATATTTTGATGGGGCTTTATTAACTAAGTCTAATCTTACAGGTTCATTTCCTGATGGTATAAATAGTTCTACATATATTGGATGTATAGGAGGACAATGGCAATTCTTTACTGGAACAATATATGATGTAAAAGTATATAATAAAGAATTTGCTGAAGAAGAAATTTCAAATATGTCTTCTGAAGATTTAATCTTACATTTAGATTCAAGTGATTCTATACTTCTTACACAAGGATATATTAACAATAATAGAGAAGTTCAAGATAGTAATGCTCATTCATATATTGCTATTGATTTAACTAATGTAGATGAAGATAAATATATTTATATTAATACTAGAATTAGTAGTGAAGAGGGATCAGACTTTGGTATAATTCAACAAACAAATTCTAGTGATTATCCATCTGATAATACAGGTATATTATTAAAAGTAAGTGGAAATTATGATGATCAATCAGTAATAGTTAAACTTAAAAAGAATCAAATTAATTATATTCACTTTATGTATACTAAAAACTGGAGATGGAATTATAATACTGATACATTTGTAATAAAAGAAATAAGATATTGTAATACATTAGAAGACGCTTATTCTATTGGTAATAGTAATTCATATACTAATGAATACTATTTTGAAAAACCAGTATTTAATGAAACTGTAGACACAATAGAAATACTTAAAAATATTACTTTAGATTCTACATTGGTAGTACCTCAAGAAAAAGAAGTAATACTTGATTTAAACGGATTTACATTAACATCTAATAAGAATGATTATGTTATCAAAAATAATGGTAAATTAACTATTATAGATAGTGATTATAATGATAGATATGAACAAAATGTTAATTATAAAATCGAACAAGCAAGATTATTTGAAGAAGCAAAGGTAAAATATTATGCTGATTTAGAAGAATATGAAGAATATGCTGGTTTATGCGAAGGTTGTGAACCAAGTGAAGAATATATATTTGATAATAATGTCGGAAAAGAATTTACATCTAAAGGAGAAGTTCAAAAATTTACTGCGGCTTTTACTGGTACTTATAAAGTTGAGTTATGGGGAGCATCTGGAGGTAATGGATGGACTTCAGCTGGGGGCAATGGATATTGTGAAGGTGGTAAAGGAGCTTATACGTCTGGATATGTAGTTCTTAATCAAGGAGATATATTATACTTCTATGTAGGTGAAAAGGGTGCCTCTGGAGAAAGAGGACTTGGCGTTAAATCTGCATCATATAATGGTGGTGGTACCGGTGGATATGGTGGTGGAGATGATAATGCTGGCTCTGGAGGAGGAGCTACTGATGTCAGATACTTTACTACTACTCCAAGTGATGAAGATTTAATCGTTAATTCTACTACTGGATTAGCATCTAGAATAATGGTTGCCTCTGGAGGTGGAGGAGCAAGTTGTATTAATAATGGTAATACTACTACAACTTACCGTAATGGAGCAACATTAACTAATCCTTCAATAGGAGTTGCTGCCTGGGATAGATCTTGTACTATTAGTGCTACAACTCAAACTTCTGGAAATGGTTTTGGAATAGGTATGAATTCTTCTGCTGGTGAAACAAAACATGCTGCTGGTGGTGGCGGAGGTGGCTACTACGGTGGATCAAATTGTGATAATGGAGGATTCCTTTCAGGAGGATCTGGAGGTACATCTTATATTTCTGGATATACTGGATGCATTGCAGTTTTAAATGAAAATACTATTAGTGCTAGATTAGATTCAAACAATGATGTATGTACTGCTGAAACTGCGGCAACAGATTCATTATGCTCTAAACACTTTACAAATATAGTGTTTACTGACGGTGTTATGAAGTCTGGTAGTGAAGAAATGCCTAATTTTGACAATACAGATGTAATGACTGGAAATGCTAATAGTGGTTATGCTAAGATAAAATATCAAATTTCTGATGAAGAATTACAAGAAATGAGAGAAAATTTACCTAAAACATATACTGTTAAAACACAACCACAATTTAGTGATTATTTAACTAATATAGATATCAAAGAAGATATTAGTTATATAGAACCTACTGATAATCCAACTTATAATAATGCTGTTTTTGAAGATATTTATGGTAATATAACTTCTACTATATATGATGTTGTTTTAAATGAAGAATATGCTGTTCTTACTATTAATAGTGGTAATATTAATATTAATTCAAATAATAAAAATGCTATTATTAATAGAGGAAATTTAATAGTTGGTCAAGACGGTATTATTAATGCAAATAATAATGGTTCTGTAGGTATTTATAATGAAACAAATGGAGAAATAATTTCATTTGAAGGAATTATTAATGTATTTGGAAATAATTCAGTAGGATTATTAAATAGAAGTAATGATTCTAGTATTAATGGTGTAAAAGTAATTACTAATGTATCTAATGAGGTAGCGGTTGAAAACCAAGCATTAGGAAATATAATTTATACAAATGCTGATATCTCTGGAGCTGGTATTGGATTTAGAGAATATTCTTCAGGAGATTTATTTATTGTTGATTCAAATATTAAATCAACTAATAATCATTCGTTTGTAGATACTGCTCAAGGAAAGAATGGAACTGTAACAATTAATAATACAAATTTATATGGACAATTTACTTGTTATGAATCTCCTAAAGCAATAAGAGTAAATAGTTCTACATTATCAAGTGTATTTAATGATTATGGTTATGTTTTAATTGATAATTCAAGTGTTAACTCTATTGATAATAGAGGAGAAATGGAAATTAATAATTCAGTTATTCAAGGTGCTGAAACTTTAATAACTAATGTTGCAACTGGTTCTCCTGGAGCTCAATATACATCAAAGTTGTTAATAAAAGATTCAACTATAAATTCTACTGCAACTTCTAATGATGTTACAGTTATTAATAATTATCATACTATGACAATAGCTGATACTAAAATAAATAATTATGGTAGTGCTAAGCATGCAGCAATACGTAATTATTATAGAGGTCTTGATACTGATTGGAATGGATACTCAGAAATTATTGCCCATTTAAATATACTTGGCAATACAAGTATTGATAAAGCATTTGGAACAGCTATTTATAATGATGGAGTTTTAACTCTTGGAACTAATCAAGATTATGAAACAACTTATAATTATTCTTATACTGGCCATCAAGAAGAGTTTGTTGCTCCTGTTGCAGGAACATATAAACTTGAAACTTGGGGTGCTCAAGGTGGTACATCATTTAGATATTTATGTGGTATGGGTGCTTGTGTTGGCCCTGTTTATGGTGGTAAAGGTGCTTATGCTTCAGGTACTATAGATTTAAATGAGGGAGATAAATTATATATTCACGTTGGTGGATATGTATCGTCTGGATCTCAAAGTACAGGAAACGGTGAAGGAACATTTAAGGCATGGTATGGTGCATATAATGGTGGTGGATCTGCTACTGGACATATTAATGGATGGCCTGATGGAGCAGGTGGAGGTGCCACAGATATCTCATTATCAAACGAAGACAACGTTTGGAGTTATGATAATGGATTATTATCTTCAAAAAGAAGTAATGCATCTTATGCTCAAAGAATTCTAGTTGCTGGTGGAGGTTCTGGTGGTAATGCTGCCTCAGTTAATAGATATGGTGGCTATAATGTAGATCCTTCAAATACACAACTTGGATATAGTTCATATAATGGTGGTGGCGGATACTATGGTGGTAGATTTGAAGAAGGTGGTTCATCATACGCTTCAAATATATTAAGCAATATAGAACTAATTAATGGTATTAGTGAAATGCCAGCTTATTATGGAAATGGTTATATGATTGGTAATGTTGGTTATGGGTATGCTAAGATTACACTTTTAGATAATAATAATGATACAGTTTCTAATAATCCAACTATTTCTGCTACTAATACTGGTATTGCTGGATCGGGTAAATTAATTTATTATGATGGCGTAATAAATGCTAATTCCTCTGTTTTAGCATCAGTAGATGTTGTTCCAGATAATTATGATATTTATATATCTAGGGAGTCTGATAATACTGAAAAAATGAGTTTAGTAGCTAATGCTGATTCAAGACCTGTTTCAGAAGGTGAAGAAGAATTTGTATGTAAGATAGGAAATGCTAAATATACTACAATTCAAAATGCATTAGATGCTTCTAATAATGGCGATACTATAGTATTACTTGTAAATATTGATCAACAAAATAGTATAGATATTCCAAGTAATAAAGAAATAACTATTGATTATAATGGCCATAGAATTAATACATATTCTGATGATTACTTATTTAATAACGCTGGTACATTAACAATTAAAGATAGTTTAGCTGCAAAAGAAAAGAGTATTTTCTATGGAGATAGATATATCCTTAATACTGGTACATTAAATATTAGTGATATATATGTAGATGATTATAGATATGCAAAACATACAATAGAGAATAATGCTGGTACAGTTAATTTAAATAGTGTTAAATTTGAATTTGGTAATCATAGTGAATTAGATAAGTATGCTATATATAACTCTGAAAATGGAGTAATAACTGTTACTGATAGTGAACTAAGAGCATTCTCTAGAAATAGATTCTTTAGTAATAATGGTTTATTAACAATTACTAATACTGATCTTATAAGTAATAATAGTGCTCCTTTAGTAACTAATAATGAAACAGGAACCGCTATTTTAGATGGATGTACACTTAGACATGAAAATGCCCATAATAACTATGGCATGTATATGTTAGATAATAGTGGAACTGCTACTATTAAGAATATGAGTAATAAGAGTATATTTACTATTCCAAATACTGGTGTATTAACTCTAGAAAATAATACTATTACTGAAGGTACAATTAATAGTGATGGATTATTAATAATTAATAGTGGTACTTATAATAATATATTTAATATTAGAGGCACTGGTAAACAAATAGATAGTACTGAAGATTTGTATTCATTCATAATGCATGATGGAATTATTAATACTACATTAAATAGAACTGCATCTGGTATTACTACTATTGAAAGTGGTTCAATTGTTGTAAATGGTAATTATGCTATTAATAATAGTGGTACAGGTATTATTAATTTAGGAATTCATGATAGCTTTGCTGATACTAAAGCAAATACTAGACCTATAATAACAGGTAATAAATATGGTATTTATACTGAAAATCCTAGTTTATTAGTTAATTTCTATGACGGAATAATTACAGGCAATAAATCATATAATGTTACAGTAAATGATATAGAAACTGGTTATTCTATTAAGAGAGAATATGATAGTGCTAATGATAAAGAAATTAAATATTTGACTAATGAACCTATGTTTATAAATAATACTCAAAATATTATGTATAATTCTGTTGATGAATTAAATAATGCTATTAGTAATAATTTAGTTAATAGTAATGACATTATAAAAGTTTATAGAGATATAACTATTTCCCAAACTGATAATTCTATAACAATTCCAAATGGATTAAGTATAACATTTGATCTTAATGGAAAATATGTTGATAAGAATAATATGACTATGTTTACTATTAATGGTGAATTAAATGCTATTGATAGTATAGTAGATTCTGATGGATTAATTGATTCTACTACTGGAAATATATTTAATAATAATAATGTATTAAATATAAGCAGTGGTAAATATACATCAGAAAAAGCTTCTATAGATTCTGAAGTAATTAAGAATAATCAAAGTGCTAATTTAAATATTAGTGGAGGAACATTTACTAAGTACTATGATATAGTTGAAAATAGAAATACATATTCTGGTTCAATTATTATTAATAATGGTAATACTTTAATTACTGATGGTACATTTATGTCTAATGGATCATATGTAATATTCGGTACATACACACTATATATGTCTACTGTATTTACTAATAATGAAACTGGTATATTAAATGTTACTGGTGGTACATTTGATGGAATTAATGGTAGATTCTTTGATAATAATAATTGGAGAGATCCAAATCCAACATATGTTAATAGAGGAGCATTAATCTATAACTATGGTGAAGCATATTTAAAAGATATAACAGCAAATCAATCATTAATTGGTAGAAATGAAGGTACTTTATCATTTGATAATGTTACTATGAAGAATATCGTTCAAATTTCAAATGATGCTTATGCATGGATTGATGGTATTCAAGGTTCAAACCGTAATCTAACTAATACTGGTAGTTTAGATATTACTAATTCATACTTTGAATTATATAACTCATTTGTTGATAATTTTGGTGGTAATATAACTATTAGTAATACTACTATTGATAGAATTAATAATGGTTTATATTATGGATGGTATCAAAGAGATGACATGCATAATAAAACTACTCATATAATTAATAATATTTATAATGATGCAAATAGTAATAGTGTTACTATTACAAATTCAAATCTATATCATAGAGGTTCTGGAGAAATAATAGATAACTCTGGTACTATTAGTGTTAAAGATTGTACATTAGAAGCTTCAAATAATAATGTTTATACTAGTAAATCAGGTATTATTAATGTTGATAATTCAACTATTAAATCAAGTAAAGGCGCTGGCATTAATGCTGAAGCTACTAATGTTAGTGTATTTAATAATAGTAGTGTTATATCTGAAGATGGTAATGCTATAAATATTAATAGTAGTTCTACATTAATAGTAGGTAAACCTATATCTGAAGATAATATAGTTTCACAAACTTATCCAATTATAAAAGGAACTTCTTATGCAGTTAATAATAATAGTGGAACATTTAAATTCTATGATGGTAAATTATATGGTAAAACAAGTACAGTAAACGGTATAACTAATAACATTGAAGATGGTTATGCTATAGTTCTTGGTACTGAAGATGACTATAATACTGCTATCTTAGATAGAGTTCCAATAATTCAAAATATTACTCAAGCTACTCAAGTAGATGAAAAGAAATATTATGATTTAAAAACAGCATTTGCTGATGCAGTCAGTGGAGATACACTTCAAATGATTGCAAATTATAATAATTTACCAATAGATGAAACTGCTGAAGTTAATGTAAATGTTACATTTGATTTAAATGGATTTACAATTAAAGAGGCAAATGGTGTTCTATTTGAAAATAATGCTAATATGAAGATAATGGATTCAAGTAGTAATAAAACTGGTAGTATTATTGCTGTACATGGTACAAAAACAATTGATAATAATGGAACTATTAATTTTGTTAGTGGTAAACTTGAATCTCTAAATGGAGTATTATTAATTAACAATAATAGTGGTGCAATATTAAATATCAGAGATGAAGCTGTTGTTTATTCAACAACAGGCACTAAACTAATTAATAATGATGGTACGTTAAATATTTATAATGGTGCTTATTTGTATAATACTGGTAATATTATTTTAAATAATAATATATTAAATATTATTGATTTAAATAAGGATAATGATAATAATACAAGTAGTAATTTAAAAGCTCCATGGATATATGCTGAAGGTACTGGTGGTGGAACTGCATTTGATAGTTATGAGAATGCACCAATTACTACAAGTGCTTTAGCTACAACAAACATCTATGGTGGTATATTCAATAATAATGAAACATATGATAATGGATCACCAACATCTGCAAAAATAATAAATAACTTAGGAACAACAAATATATATAATTTAGATAGTTATTCTTATGTTTTAGGTTATAATAGTGGAACTTTAAATATAGAAGATTCTCATTTCTACAATGCTAAAACAGGTTTCTTAAGTAGTAGATATGGTACATTAAATGCAACAAATGTAATTATTGATGTAACTAATTATGATGGTTGGGTACTTAATGATAGAACAAGAATTATTCTTGGTACATCAACATTAGATAATGTATCAATGGTTAATAGAAATAATGAATATTATTCTGGACAAATAATCTATACTTATGGACCTACAAGTATAAAAGATTCTAATTTTGTATTTAATGGAACTGATGATTGTACTCTTGTAAATACATCAGATATGGTTATTGAGAATACTACATTTACTTCAACTAGTTGTTTATCCAATAGTGGAACAATTAATTTTGATTCAACTTCATTAATTTTTGGATCAAGCAATGGTATTCTTTACAATTCTGGTAATATATTATTTGATAATAATTCATCAGTTGTTTCTAATGATAATAATGCTATTGATAATACAGGTATTATAGATATTAATAATTCAACAAGTATAATATCAAGAAATGGATATGGTATTAATCTAAGAAATGATGGAATAATTAATGTAGGTGAAATAGGTGGAGTACCTGATCAATCAGCACCATATATTGAGGGAACTACTTTTGGTATATATAGAGATACTCAAACCTCTCATTTAAACTTCTATGATGGATTAATAGTAGGTCAACAAGGACCAAATGCTATATATGGTGGTGTTACTAACGTAGAAGCTGGTTATGAAACTGAAGATATAACAGTAACTGATGGAGATATTCAAAAACATAATGAATACTTAGTAGTTAGTGCTTCTTCAGTAGGTATTGCTAAAGTTGGTAACTATACATTCGCTGCTGTTGGTTCTATTTCTTCATCAGATGCATTACAAAATGCTATTAACTTTGCTACTAGTGGTAATATAGTTAGAGATGTTGACTTAATTGCCCCTGTAGATTTAGTTAATGATGAAGTATCAATTGTTGCATCACAACCTGTAACTATTAATATGAATGGATTTGGTATTAACTACAATTCAACATATTATTTAAGTCCAAATATTACATTAAATACTAATAGTATTGGTGGTAATATTTCAAGAATTATTGCAGATATCTTTGATCTATCTTATAATCCAATAGATGTTATAATCTATGAGATGAGTGATGGTGAAAAGTTAGATGTTAATAAAACTTATACACTATATAAAGATGGTGAACTTGTAAAACTATCTAAAGAAGAACTTGGTAAATATAGATATAAAGGTAATAATAAAGATTTAGTTCCTATAAAGGGTAGATTATATATTAATAACTTATCTAAGGGTTCTTATAGACTTGAATCTAGTGATAATAGATATATAGAGTTTAGTATTGATGATGATGGTAATTTGAGTGGTAATGTAGCAGAGAATACTAATAATAGTAGTTCTACTGAAAGTATTGCTAAATCTGAAGCAGAATTAATACTTACTATTCAAACAGGATTTAGAAGACATTATTACTGGTTAATTACTATTCCAATAATATTAATTCTATTCTTACTAATTAAAGTATTAAAAAAGAGAGAAAATAATTAATCTCTCTTTTTTTATGGTATAATTTTATTAGGTGATAGATATGGATCTAATAAGTTTAGGAATTCTTAAAGTGGTCGAATATAAAAAGAAAAAAGCAAAAGAAGATGAAAAATTTTCACTATTTTGTACAAAGTTTGCAGATAATCAGTTTAATACTTGTAAAAATTATAAACAGAGAAGATACGTATATGAGTTAATAAGTGCTAATGATGCTCAATGTAATATCACATATTCTGATGGTATGTATTTAGATAAATTAGCAGAAGAGAATCGTGTATTTATTCATAGAACAAATCTTGGTATAAACCCAGAAGAAAGTGGAATACCAAAGAATGAAGATTTATTTAATATTTTAGTTTATGGTTTAGAAAATAATGGTCATTTAAATGCTGCAGGAGGATCTGCCATATCAATTGTTCCTCCATCACTTAATTTAACTATGATTCCTTTAGAAGGTATAGCAGGTTATAAAAATTTATTATCACCATTTAAAGATAATGATACTATTATTATTGCTTGTTTTCCAAAAAACTTAGTAACAGAAGATGGAAGGCCTACATCTGGAGATTATAATGATATTTATGATTTTAATGGAAGCATACCAACTATTAAACCGGATTATATGAAAGGTGCACTAGTAAAAAAGAAAGATGGATATTGGATATATTATTCTACAGAACAAATAAAAATTGCTAATAGTAAAACATATTAAAAGAAAGAACTAATTGTTCTTTCTTTTTAATTCTAATTCAAATAATTCACCACTATAATCGTTATCAATAAACTGTAATTCTTCATATACGTTTCTATTATGAGGAGTAAGCATAATAAGAGGAGGTTTATTATTAACAAATAAGTTTAGATGACCTTCAGCTCTTTTACACATAACGCAAACTACTAAAATATTATAATTGTATTTATCGATTAATAAATGATTATTACATCTGCTATTAAATCTTTGCATTTCACTATTTTCGTTATCAAAATCTAGTGTTTCATCATTTGTTATAATTCTATAGCTATCTATGTCTAAACATACTGCATCACCATCTGGAGTAAATATATAATTACTTCTAGTAATATCTCCCATATATATTCCTTGGCTATTTAATTTAAACATTATATCTCTTATTTTGATTAGATTTTTAATTCTATCTTTCTTTTTTGTATCAGGATTAAGATGTAAGCCATCTATTCTAGGCATTGTATATCCAACTAACATTCCATCTTTAAATAGAGCATCTTTTACAGGAACGAATTCTTTTATATTTAAACTAGTTAAAATTTCTAATTTCTTTTCTTTATTTCTTGATACTTCTTCAAGAGTAACACCATCTCTTCTTCTTTCTCTAAATCTTTTTAATAAGACTTTTTCGCCATCATCATCAGTATACCAATATATAATGGCTTCGACAGCTTCATCAAAGAATGTTCTACCAATTTGTTCTTCTTTTAATTCTCTTCTTTCCATAAGTGCTCCTCAAAAGTATTTATTATTATAACATATATATAATAATAGTGAAATATGATATAATTATAATAGAGGAAAGTATATGAAAGATAAGACCAAATTAAAAATATTAACTACAATTTTGATTATTGTTTCTTTCTTTGTATTAAAGGCTATGGATGTAGATGATAGAGTACTTGCATCCTTAGGTATATTTGATAGTTTTTATGGAGATATAGTAGTAACAGATAATATTTCTTTAGATAATATACCAGAATATGAAGGATATTATTATATTACTATTAATAATAATGAACCGTTTTTTGAAGATAGAGAAATAACTGATGAAAGCTATGAGTTATATTACCCTTTAGACTCATTAGGAAGGCCTACAAAGGCTGAAAGTTCTGTAGGTAAGGACTTAATGCCTAAAGAAAAAAGAGGGGATATAGGGTCCATTAAACCACCTGGATTTGGGTATTCAAAATATGACTTTGTAGATAATAAATATTTATATAATAGATGTCATTTAATTGCATTTCAGCTAACAGGAGAAAATGCTAATAAAAGGAATTTAATTACATGTACTAGATCTGCTAATGTAAAAGGTATGCTTCCTTTTGAGAATATGGTTTCTAATTATGTTAAGTCTACTAAAAATCATGTTATGTATAGAGTTACTCCTATATATGAAGGAGATAATTTAGTAGCTACAGGTATTTTAATGGAAGCTTTATCTGTAGAAGATAATGGGGAAGGTATTAAATTTAATGTCTACATATATAATGTAGAAGAAGGTGTAAAAATAGATTATTCTAATGGAAATAATAAGTTAGATAAAGAATAGTATGTTATAATTTTTATAGGAGAATAATTATGAAAAAAATAGGAAAAATAATATTAGATAAATTAAAAAAAATTATATATTATATATCACTTGCATTTATATTTATTGTTATAGCATGTATGATAGCATTACCATTTGGTATTAAGAAAACTAAGTTTAAAGATGATGATATAGTATTTAATAATAAAATATATAATGTTATATCTGTTAATGGAAAAGTAAATGTTAAATTATATGGAGATTATGTTAATACAGGTATTTCATATAATAAATATAATAATTATATAAAGAGTTATAGTAAGAATTCTACTTTTAAAAGATGTATGGTTATAGAATTATTCTTATTATTTATTCTTTTAGAAGTAATATTTATTCATTATATAGTTTCTAATGTAATTAAATTATTTATTGATACAGAAACCGATGAATATAGATTATATATTAATAAGAGATCTTTTGTAGTTAATGTTCTTAGTATTTATATAATAGATTTCTTAAGAAGATTTTTCTTTAGAAAAACTATATTCTCAGATTTATCTATAGGATTAATACTATTCTATATATTATCTGTTTTAGTTATGTATATAATGCTTAAAATAGTTGAAATGAATAAAGTGAATCCTATTAAGGAGAAGAAAAAATATGGAAAAATTAAAGAAGATAATTAAGATTATTATTGAAGTTATATTACTTATTATTATTGCTTTTTCTTTATTTATGATTATTAGATGGTGTATAGGATCTATTAAGAATAAAAAGATGAGTAAGAAAGTTAATAATGAAATTAAAATAGAAGAAATTTTAGATGGTAAAAGAGAATTAGATTTTGATTATTTATATAATATTAATAGTGATACAGTAGGTTATTTAACTATTGATAGTCTAGGCATTAATTATCCGGTTGTTAAAACTACTGATAATGATTATTATTTAAGCCATTCATTTGATAAGAGTAAAAATGTTGGTGGATGGATATTTATGGATTATAGAAATATATCTATAAATGATGATAAGAATACTGTTATATATGGTCATAATATGAAGGATGGATCTATGTTTGGTAAATTACATAATCTTAAGAATAGTGATGTAGATACCATTTATTATTATGATAAAGATGGTAAACATACTTATAAGATTTATTCTATCTATGAAATAGAAGAGGAAGAATATTATATTACTACTTTATTTGATTGTGGTAATGCATATACAGAATTCCAAAATAAAGTAAAAGCAAGAAGTATAAAAGAGTATTCATATGAACCTAAATATGAAGATAATACATTAACTCTTAGTACTTGTTCAAATAATAATAAAAGATTTGTAGTACATGCTTATAAAGTTAACTAGGAGGATTTATGTTTGTTTATAATGATGAAGATTTAGAAAATGTTTCATTATCTTTTACTGAAAGAGAAAATGGTATAGAGTTCTATATTGAAGGTTTTGATGAAGATAATAAGATAAGTATAGATTTAATGGTATCTTTAAATATAGATTATTTAAAAACTATGGAAATAGATTTTGAATATGATTTAACAGATCAATTAATTAGTGATGAAACTTATCTTGGTATTAACTCAGAGTTTGTTAAAACTGAAGTAGAAGTATCTTTAATGAAAGATTTAGATGAAAGATATTTCTTAAGAGTAGTTAATGATTCTATTGACGCTAATGTTTCTTTTGAAATAGAAGAAGAGAAAGAGGAAGACAATGAATAAACTTGTATTACTTAGACATGGAGAAAGTGTTTGGAACTTAGAAAATAGATTTACTGGTTGGACAAATGTAGAACTTAGTCCTAATGGAATTGAGCAAGCTAAAGAAGCAGGTAGAAAATTAAAAGAAAATGGTTTTACATTTGATTTAGCTTATGTATCTCCTTTAAAAAGAAGTATAGATACATTAAATTATTGCCTACTTGAAATGGATTTATATAATAAGATAGAGGTTATTAAATCTCATAAATTAAATGAAAGACATTATGGAGCATTACAAGGTTTAAACAAAGATGAAACTAGACAAAAGTGTGGTGAAGAACAAGTTCTTCTTTGGAGAAGAAGTTATGAAACTAGACCTCCAGCATTAGAATATTCAGATCCTAGATTTCCTGGTAATGATGATACTTATAAAGATGTACCATTAAATGAACTTCCTACTACAGAAAGTTTAAAAGATGTATATGATAGAGTAGTTCCATATTATTTAAATGAAATATTACCTGCGTTTAAAAGTGGTAAGAAAGTAATAGTATGTTCTCATGGTAATAGTTTAAGAGCATTAGTTAAATATTTAGATA
This sequence comes from uncultured Bacillota bacterium, assembly GCA_947303895.1. Taxonomy (GTDB): domain Bacteria; phylum Bacillota_I; class Bacilli_A; order RF39; family UBA660; genus RUG13038. The sequence goes on from CAMYZQ010000019.1 coordinate 16,923, forward strand.
ATATTTCAGATGAAGATATACCTAGTTTAGAGATTAAACTTGGAACTCCAATAGTATATGAATTTGATGATGATTTTAACGTAATAAAACATTATTATTTATAATGTTTTTTTATCTTTTATGATATAATTTTTATAGGTGAACAATATGGATGAGTATAAACAAATAGAAAGGTCTATTATTACAAAATATAGAAAAGATATATGGAGTAAATTTGTTAAGGCCGTTAAAGAATATGAATTAATAAATGAAAACGATAATATTATGGTTTGTATATCTGGTGGAAAAGATTCATTTTTAATGGCAAAATGTATTGAAGAATTAATTAAACATGGGGATTTTCCATTTAAAGCAAGATATGTTTGTATGAATCCTGGATATAATAAAGAAAATGTAGAATTAATTAAAGAAAATGCTAAAAGAATGAATATAGACTTAGAAATATTTGAAAGTGATATATTTGAAGTATTAGATAGAGTTGCTAAAGATAATCCATGTTATTTATGTGCTAAGATGAGAAGAGGTTGTCTATATAGTAAAGCTAAAGAATTAGGATGCAATAAAATAGCTTTAGCACATCATTTTAACGATGTTATAGAGACAAACTTACTTAATATGTTTTATGCATCACAAGTTAAAAGTATGCTCCCTAAATTACACTCAGATAACTTTGAGGGATTAGAGTTAATTAGACCTATGTATTTAGTTAAAGAAGATGCAATTAAATCATGGGCTAAATATAATGATTTAAGATTCTTAAACTGTGCATGTAAGTTTACAGCAGATTCTAAAATAGATGAAAATTTAAGTAAAAGAAAAGTTATGAAACAATTAGTAGAAGAACTAAAAAAAGATAATAAGAATATTGATGAAAATATATTTACAGCATTTACTAATGTTAATACTGATTGTTTAATTAGTTATTTAAAAGATGGGAAAGAGTATTCATTTTTAGATGAATATGATAGAAAGTAGGTATTTATGATTACATTTATTATTTATGTTGTTATTTTATTCTTTATATTTGCATCTGTATTTGCAGGTAAATCAGGTAATAAAAAAAATATGTGGAAGATATTTGCATTTGCTCTTCCATTACTATTAATTATCTGTATGATTATACCTGTATTTAAAAGCTTTATTAAGTTTGATGAAGGTAAAGATGTAGATCCTGCTGATGGATTTACTATAAGCGCTTATAAAGTTAAATTAGATGTTAAAGAAGATAATAAAATAGATGTTGAAGAAGATATTACTATTAACTGGACAGAATATGGTCATCATGGAATATATAAGTTTACTCCAGAATGGTTTAAATATACATCTAAAAATGGTAAAACTATAAGAAGAAAATCAGTATTATCAAACTTAAGAGCAGAAATGCCAGAGTATACTTATGATCCATATGTTTACTATAATGATAATGAAGGTATTGAATATACTAATGATGAAAATAGAGCATCTATTGCTTATAGAAAATCATATAATTATAAGATTGATTCAGTAAAAGATAAACCAAGAATTAAAATAGGTGATAGTGGTGTAACATTATCTCCTGGTGAAAAAGATTATATTATTAAATATACTTATGATATGGGATCTGATCCATATGATGGATATGATGAATTTATATTCCATGCTTATGGTGATTACTGGGGAACTATTATTAATAATCCTAGTATAGAAGTTACTATGCCAAAATCTATTGAAGGTAATGAAGTTCATTTCTTCATGGATAAATATAGAAAGTATGATATTACTAAATATGTAGATTATACTATTAAAGGTAATAAATTAGTAGCTACATTTGATAGAGATAAATATAGTGAAAATAGACCTGTAGATTATCCATATGAACTTACTAAATCTTTAACAGTAGATATAGAACTTCCTGAAAATTATTTTGCATCAGGATCAAATAACTATGGTGCAGGTTCACTTATATTAATTGTTATTTCATTAATTAATTTATTTATTATATTTATATTATGGTTAATCTTTGGTAAAGATTATCATAAGAAAACAGAAGTAGTTAGTTATTTACCTCCAAGAGATTTATCATCTTCTGAAATAGGTTATGTATATAATAATGTTTATAATAAAAAGTTAGTTATATCATTAATTATAGAACTAGCTGCTGAAAAAATAATTGATATAAGAGAAGAAAAAAATAAGATTTATATTAAAGGTCAAAAACCATCTAAAGATGATAAAGACTATGAAAAGAAATTAGCAGCTTATGAGAAAAAAGTTAATAAATTAAATGATTATCAAAAAATAGTTTTAGATGCTTTAATTACTGATGATAAAGAATTTGATTTAAAAGAACATAAAACATTCTATATGATATTTAAAACTATAGAAGAAAAATTAGATAAAGAATATAGATGGGCTATTAATGAAAAAGCAGGATTTGTTCTTAGATATATTTGTTTAACATTAGTAGGATTATCATCTATATATATGTTACTTGCTTATTCAAGCATAGAAGACTTAAATCAAAAAATATACTTTATGTATTATGTAGGATTTATATCAGTATTTATTCAATACTTCTTATGCTTTATTATGACTAGAAGAAGTAGGTTTGGAGAAAATATTAAAACTGAAGTAGAAGGATTTAAGAAGTTCTTAACTGCAGTTGAAAAGAATAAATTAGAAGAATTAGTAGAAGAAATACCAAATTATTTCTATAAGATTCTTCCATATACATACGTACTTGGTATATCTAAAAAATGGATAGAGAAGTTTGAAGACATTAAGAGTGTAGATACAACATATATTCCATTTGATACTATGGATACTATGTCTAGTTATATTTATACTCCATCAACTTCATCATCAGGAAGTTCATCTGGATGTTCTTCTTGTGGTGGTGGATGTTCTTCATGTGGAGGAGGATGTTCTTCTTGTGGAGGTGGAGGTTCATGGTAGGAACCTTCATCCTTCAATGGCATCTATCTGAAAATTGTAATTTAAAATGTTTACATTGTTATCAAGAAGATCATAAACCAGTATGTATTTCATATGCTAAGTTAGAACATATCTATTATGAATTTATTAATTTAATAGATAAACTAGGTATGAATGGACACATAAACATAACAGGAGGAGAACCTCTTTGTAATCCTCATTTATTTAAGATATTAGATTTAATTAAAAAAGATAATAGAGTTAGTTTTTCTATTCTTACTAATGGGACATTAATTAATGATGAAATAGCTAGAAAAATAAAATCATATGATCCATATTATGTTCAAGTTAGTTTAGAAGGTGGTAAAAAAATAAATGATTTAATAAGAGGCAAAGGAACATATAAACAAATTGGTAAAGGTATTAAAGCTTTAAAGAAAGCAGGTATATTTACTTCAATTAGTTTTACTGCTAATCATTTAAACTATAAAGAATTACCTAAAGTAGTTAAATATGGTAAAAGATTAAAAGTAGATAATATATGGTCTGATAGATATATTCCTCTTGGAGGATCTATGGATAAAGATTTAACTTTATCTAAAGAAGAAACTAGCAAGTATCTTGATATTATGAAAGAAGAAAGAGTTAAACTTGGTAAATCTAAAACTAGATTATCTATGAATAGAGCTCTTCAGTTTACTAGAACTAATGATTTTGCTTATGCATGTACATGCGGTGATACTTTACTTACTGTTATGGAAAATGGTGATTTAGTACCATGTAGAAGAATGCCTATAAAAGTAGGTAATGTTTTAGTAGACAGCATGTATGACATATATATGAATAACAAAATATTAAAAGACTTAAGAAAGAAAACAATTCCAGAAGATTGCAAGAAATGTGAACACTCTACTAGATGTAGAGGAGGACTTAGATGTTTAACTTATGCAATACTTGGAGATTATAATAAAAAAGATGTAGGGTGTGACTTATGAAGAATTTAGATTTTATTACAAATATAACAATTATGCATAGAGGATTCTTTGATAATGAAAAAATAGTAGAAAATACTATTAAATCATTTAAGAAAGCTAATACATTAAAGCATCCATATGAATTAGATGTTAGATTAACAAAAGATGAAAAACTAGTAGTTTTTCATGATGATACATTAAAAAGACTAGGTGATAGTAGTAAAAAAATATCAGATATGACATATGATGAATTATCTAAAATAAAACTACTTGGAGTAGATACTATTCCACTATTTGAAGATGTTTTAAAACTAGATAATAAATATGGAATAATGATTGAAATAAAAAATGAAAATAATAATAGAACTTTAGAAAACAAATTACTTGAATTATTATCTAGTTATGATAAACCATATTCTATTATTAGTTATAATAAAAAATCTCTTAGATATATTAGATCTAAGAATAAAGATATTCCTTTAGGATATGTAATTAGAAGGGATAATAAGAGATTCTTTGTTAAAATGTCTAATAAAATGTTTCTTAAGACATTTAAACCAGATTATCTATCTATTAGTAAAACTGAAATTAATAATAAATATGTAAAGAAATATAAAAAACCTATATTAATATGGACTATTAAAACTAGGGAAGACTATAATAAATATAAGAATAAAGGAACAAATTTAGTACTAGAAAACTTAAATGTGATATAATAAGGGGCGGTGATTTAAATGAAGGACCAATTAGTTAATGATTTGCTGAAATATTTTTTAGATGAAGCAGATAAAGATAATATTGAAATTCCTGATAGTTTTGTTAATAAA
>CAMYZQ010000020.1 GCA_947303895.1 uncultured Bacillota bacterium
TATAAGATAAAACTATGAAATTAATTTGGAATGTTTATATAGAAGATTTTAATAACAAGTGTATAAAAACATATAATATATTCGAACATTATAGTTTTAAAAAAGAGTTATTTGAAACATATAATGAATTTAAAGAAGATAAAGATAATTTCTTATCTAGAGTAAAATCCTTATTGCAATATTATTATTGGTCAAAATGTGAATGGGAAATTATTTTATCAGATTGGCCGCCAAGTAAAAAATTTAATGATATGAAGATAAGTGTGTATGATCAGATTGAAAATAATTGGCACATATTTTCAGAGTATATTTGGAATAACAGAGATAGTATAGAACTCTAAATAACCTCATAATATAAAGACAACACTAAGTCCTAAGATAAGTCCCATATAGGTAAGTTCTTAGGTAAATGTAAAGGAGAAAATAATGAAATATTATAGTGAAAAATTAGATAAAATGTTTGATAGTGAAGATGAACTTTTTAAAGCTGAAGAAGAGAAAGCTGAAAATGAGCTTGCTGTGGAGAAAGAAAAGACAGCACTCAGTAAAGCTAAAAAAGCTGAAGCTGATAAAGTACAACTTACAGACAAAGAGGTAGATGAAGCTCAGGAAAACCTTAAAAAGGTTAGGGAAGAGGCACAGGCTAAAATTGATGCTGCTCGTAAAGAAGCAGAAGATATGCTTAAAGAGGCATATAAAAAGCTGAGTGTAGCTCAAGAGCATAGGTTTGAAGCACTAAAGGCTTTTAATGAAAAATTTGGCCCATATAAAACATATTATACTGGAGAAAAAGCCTATAATGAGTTTCAAAAGACATTGAGATATTTTGATAATATATTTAATGATTTTAGGTGGTTTTTCTAATATTAGAAAATAGGTTATTTAGATGTTGAAGATGGGAAGGGTTATTAATTTAATCCTTCCCATATTGAGGTTTTATATGAAAACACTATTTTGTATAGCAGATGTACATAGCTTTTATGATGAGATGATGAAAGCTTTAAATGAAGCAGAATTTGATTTAAATAATGAAAATCATATTTTAGTGCATTGTGGAGACCTTCTAGATAGAGGTCCTAAGGCGTTAGACTGTTTAAAATTTATAAATAGCATACCAGATAATAGAAAAATATTGATAAGAGGTAATCATGAAGATCTATTAGAAGAAGTTTTTAATAGAGGTTATTTTGGTAGTCACGATTTGCATAATATGACAACAGATACAGTGGAACAACTTTCAGGCATTCCTATTAAAGATATGTTAAATCATGAACTAACTTTATTTGCTGCTTTGGATAAAGTTAAAAATCACCCCGAATGGATTAAATATTCTAAATGTTTAAGGGATTTTTATGAGATAGATTCATATGTATTTGTTCATGGCTGGATTCCTATTGTGTATGATAATGAAGATTGGAGAACAGGTAATTGGAGTGAAGCTAGATGGCAAAATGGTATGAAACTTTGGGGGTATAGTAACTATAGATTAAAAGATAAAACTATTGTATGTGGACACTATCACACATCATGGGGTCATAGCAGATTACATAATTATGGTTCTGAATTTGATGATTTTGGTGACCCTGCTTATTTTGGACCTTTTGTAGATGATAAAATTATAGCCCTCGATGGTTGCACTGCATATAGTAACATTGTAAATTGTTATAAAATAGACATAAAGGATAACTAATGGCTGTAAAACACGTAAGAGAATATTATGAAAGAATGGTTTCTGATTATACTGAAATGAAACGAGTTCTTGAAGAAATGGAGAAATTATCAGAAGAAAAAGCTTCCATTGCTTTAAATAATATAGAACAAATAAGGGAACAAGTAAAGGTATTAGAGGCTAATTATAATAGGTTATCCTATATAATGTTTTTACTTAATCAACCAAATAAAGAGAAAAAGAAATCAAAATATTTTAAACAAGAGAAAAAGAAATTAAATAAAATTCCTATTAATGATAGAAAAGAAGCTGTTATTGATGAGAATACAAAAGTACTTGAAACGTTAAAATCATATTCTTAATGTTTTTAATATATGCTAAATTAATTATATGCTAGAGGAAAACTAATGGACGAAAATAAGCTTGAATTAATTGATATTGTTGGGCTTGAACCAGAAGATGGTGATGTAATAGACAACTATTTTGTAATAAATCTTTATGATTATGATACATTTAATAGTGTTTATAACAAGCTTGAAAAGAATATAGAGTGTGAAAGAGATAGTGATAATACTTCTCTTAATGAAGATGAAGCACATATTACATATGTATATAAAGATGTGCTAGTGGAATTAATTGCACTATTCGATGTAGATGACTATACTCTTAATATTTATGAGGAAAACTAATTAATGAAAACAGATGTAAAAGAAGTTTTAAATTTTGATGATTTAATTAAAGTTGGTCGTGCACAAGAAATAGACCACGAGAAAAATGTAAAATTAATAAGAGAAATAACATCTAATATTAAGAGAACAATGAGAAAAAATAATTTAATATCATTGTCTGCTCCTGGTATTGGATATAATAAAAGAATTTTCTGTATTGATTTTAGTGATAAAGAAATAAAAACTTTTATAAATCCAGTTGTTACTAATGCTATTGGATTACAGCTTGTTAGAGAACAATGTTCATCTCTTCCTGGCAAAGAATATTTAGTGCCTCGTAATAAAACAATAGATATTATTTATGAAACACCTACAGGACAAATAAAAACTAAGCGTATTAAAGATGTAGTAGCGTATGTGTTTCAACACGAAATAGATCACCTAAATAATGTTACCTTAGAGGATATTGGGTTAGAAGTAGATTCTGATTTTGATGAAGCAACACAAGAAGAAAGAGAAGAAATAATTAATTTATATCTTGATTCTCTTGATCTTCGTCAAAAATATCTTGAAGAAACAATTAATGCTGATGAGGAATTAAAAATTGTTTCTGATAGACTTAAATTTGTAGAAGCATTAGCAAGAGGTGATGTAGAATTTGAAAAACAAGAAGAATAGGAAGATAAATGTCACAGACTAATACTGATGTTCAATTCAAAAGAAGTGTAAATACACCTACAGAATTGGCAACACAACAGCTATTATTTGGTGAACCATTTTTTGTAGATAATACACAACACGATACAAATGGTTATTTAACAGAACCAATTAATGCCTATTTAGCATTAGGTAGAAAACCTGATGGAGAGGGTGATAATGTAACTTTTGATAGGTCTCCTGTATTAAAAGCATTAACACTTGATAAAGCAGGTAAGTTAGTATTTTACAATTCAACAAATGGTTCTATAACGAATGAAGCTAATGAGGAATTACCTGTAAATAGAATAACTGCAAATAGTATTTCAGGTTCTGATATAAGTACAAGTAATGCTACAAAATATCATATATTATGTCAACCTGATAATGACACAACTGTATATAAATTTGCATTAGATGATTTTGGCATATTTATAACAGGAAATGGTGTTATGAAGGGTGCTGCTTGGAATGATTATGCAGAATTTAGAAAAATAGAAGGTATTGCAGTTCCAGGACAAGTTGTATGTGATAATGGAAATGGTACAGTTGAATTATCAACTTCCAGATTACAGGCTTGTGGTCATATTGTATCAGATACTTATGGACATATTATAGGAGATAAAAAAGATAGTGTTCCAATTGCAGTTGCAGGCAGAGTATTAGTGTCTGTTGATGATATAAGCAATTTAACATTAGGCGATTGTTTATGTGCAAGTGAAAATGGACTTGCTTCTAAGATGACTAGACAAGAAATAATAAATTATCCTGATAGAATTATTGGTGTTGTATGTGAAATTCCAAACGAAGCTAATAGGGTTTGGGTTAACATCAAATAAGGATAAAAATTTTATATAAGTAGTTTTTTAGCAGCCATCTTAGTTAATGGCTGCTTTTATTTACTCTAAGGAAAGTAAATGAATGATATTGCATTAAGAGGTTTTCTTAGGGATATTTCTTTTTCTCATTATCAAGGTGCTATTGAATATGAAAAAGCAAATTTAATTTGTCCAAGAACTGGTGGTAAAGAAGAAGATGTAATATCTTTAAGATACAAAAAATATACTAATAAGTATAAAGAAGGTGATTTTATTGAACTAAAAGGTAATATAAGATCTTATTCATCTAAAGATAGTGAAAGAAATAATGTACAAATTTATGTATTTACATATTTTGATAAGCCAGAAGAAATATCAAATAATTTATTAAAATTAGATGGCAGAATATGTAAAATAGATGAATTAAGATATTCCAAATCTGGTGTACCTTATGTACATTTTATACTTGCTAATAATATCTTTACTAATGATGGTAAGAAAATAAATAGTTATATACCTTGTATTTGTTATTCAGAAAATGCTAACAAAATAATCTCATTAGGTGTGAGTGCAAAAATAGAAATAATTGGAGAGTTTCATTCACACACTTATAAAAAAACACTAGATAGTGGAGAAATTGAATTTAGAGTAGCACACGAAGCCACTGTTAAAACAATAGAAGAGGTGTAATATGGCCAGAGAGCTAGTAAAAGATTTTTATGGTAGAATATTAGGCTCCATAGAAACAGTTGGCACAAAACAAATAGCTAGAAATTTTTATGGTAAAATATTAGGTACATATAATTCAACAGACGATAAAACCAGAGATTTTTATGGTAGAATATTAACTCGTGGTAATACTCTTATTGGATTAATATACGCTGAAAAGAAATGATTTTTGATTATTTAAGAACTACACAAGCACTTGATTCTATAAGTATTGAAGATACAGGTAATACCTGTATTAATGCTATTAATGATGAAGCATTAGAATGGTTTTTAATTATAGAAACAAGTAATGGTTGGACTAGAGTTACTGAATTTGGTCCATTAAAAGTTGATAGTAATAAACTGTCAACTAGTTTTTCATATGCTTTTTATGAAAGAGACTTTTCTGAGCGGCACATTAATAAAACTATAGATACTTTTTTAAATAATCCGAGGCGTATGATTACACAAGTGTTTGAGACTGATAAAGAAATAGCTAAAGAAAGATTTTCTTATATCAAAGAAAGTTTATAATATATAGCTATTAATGTATAATATAATATATGGATATTGATATGGAATATAAAGTAAATAGAAAAGTATGGCAAATTCTTTGGGAAGCAACTTTAGGTGATGCTGGTTTTGGGTATCATGATAAGCATTTTGAAAATAATACCTTTGAGATATTGCCATATACTTTTGATTGGGGAGAGCATTCTAATTTATATCATTTTTACCATAAACCAAGTGGATTAAAAATAAAATGGTATAAATATGCTTTACGAGGTGCTTCTATGAATTTAAATATCTCTGATGATCAATTTGTTGATATATTATATGATTGTTTAAATTCATTAGAAGAAGGCAAGAATTTTAAGTTTACTTACTCTGTAGATAAATGGTGGGAAGAATCACCTGAAAATTAAAATGATTTATTCAAAACAAGAGATGCAAGATTTACTGATAGAAACTGTAGGTGTATCAGAAGAGGCTGTAGATCTTGTAGTAAAATTGCTTGGAGATACACCACAAACCTATATAAAGATACTAAATGTTGCGTCAGAATATTCTACATTTAGTGATGTAGAAGATGCTCTTTTCTCAGATGAGTATGTATAAACAAAAAATAGCTTTAGACCTAGATGGAGTTATCTGGGATTTGGTAAGACCTTGGGTAGCAGAATATAATAAAAAGTATAATGATAATATACAAGTAGAAGATATTGGAGAATATATTCTGTCAAATACTCTTAAAAAAGCCACACCAGAGGAATTAAGTGCTATTTTATTGGAACCTAATTTTTGGGATAAGGTTTTACCATTTTCTAATTCCTATGAATATTTAGAAAAACTTAATACTGAATTTGAAGTTTATATAGCAACAAAAACTGATTACAAATTATATGAAATAAAAGTGGAAAGATTATTGCAATTATTTCCATTTTTAAGACAAGATCAAATAATTTGTACTTATAATAAAAGAATATTAGATGTTGATTGGCTTGTAGATGATTATGAGGATAATTTATTAGGTGGAAAATTTAATAAAATTATTTTAGATGCATCTTATAATCGAAATATACCTTATTTAAATTGGTATAGAGCTAAAGATCTAAAAGATGTTTACAATATAATTAAATATGGAGATAAATAATGATAGAAATATTTACTACTGATTATTGCCCGAGATGTAAGATGCTAAAAGAAAGACTGAAAACTAAAGGCGTTGAATTTAAGGAGAATACAAATGAAGAGGAAATGGTTGAATTAGGCTTCAGTACAGTACCTATGATACGAACTGAAGATGGTGAATTATTAGATTTTGGACAGGCTATTTCTTGGATTAATTCTCTTTAAGGTATTATTATGAATATAAATATTAAAACTGCTAAAAATTTTGCTACACAGCTAAATAAACTTGATCAAGAATATGGAGAAGAGTTTATTAAGCTTCAGGGTATGGACGAAGATAAGTTAAGTTTAACTGACTTTATTAATAATTTTATAGTTAGTGAAAATGTTGCAGATGCTTCAGTAGATGCTAATGCTAACATTAGTCAAAAGGACATTGTTACGCTTATAAGTGAGATGTCTAAACCACATCAAAAGCTTTTAGCGTTTAATAAACTGTATTGTGAAATACAAGAACTATATGGTTTTAAAATTGCTAATGAAGCATTTGAGAAAATGTGGAATTATGCTATTTATATGCATGATTTTAATACAGCTACATTTTTACCATATTGTTTTGCATATGATATAAAAGATATTGTAGAAAAAGGTTTATTTTTTATTGAAAATTATAATGCACAGCCACCTAAACATTTGGATAGTTTTGTACAAATACTAATGGAGGCTGTAGCGTTTTTATCTAGAAGGCAATCAGGGGCTGTAGGATTACCTAACTTAATACCTTACCTGTATTATTTTTGGAGCAGAGATGTTAAGAGTGGATATTATACTAAGAGTCCTTGTGTGTATAAAAAACAGCAGATACAAGCACTTATTTATAGATTAAACCAACCTTGGGTAAGACAAGATCAAGCTGCTTTTACTAATGTAAGTGTATTTGATCACCCTTATTTTGAAGCTATATTCGGTACAGCACAATTTCCTGATGGTTCATATATGATTGATGAGGAAGAAGAAATCATACAGTTCCAGAAAGATTTTATAAATGTAGTTAATGAAATAAGAGAAGAAAATATATTTACATTCCCAGTTTTAACTGCTTCTTTACTCTATCAGAATGAAAAATTTGTTGATGAAGAATTTGCAAGATGGGCTTGTGAAGCTTCAAGGAAATGGAATTTATTTAATTTCTTTACAGATAGCACTGTTAATAGTTTAAGTAATTGTTGCAGACTTAAATCAGATGTAACTGAGTTATATTTTAATAGTATTGGTGGTACTGCACTTAAAGTTGGTAGCACCAAGGTATCAACTTTAAATATTGCTAGATTAGCATATGAGAGCAGAAATAGTGAGAAAAAGTTCTTAAATGCACTTAAAAGGCTTACAGAACTTGACCTTATGATATTAGATGCTCAAAGAAATATTATTAAGAAAAATGTTAAAAAAGGTTTATTACCAAACTTTACTTCTGGATTAATAGATTTTGAACATTTATATTCCACAGTAGGTATTAATGGCATTTATGAAACTATAAAAACATTTGGCTATATAGAAACAGATGAATTAGGAAATACTTATTACACGGACAAAGCTTTTGAATTAGGTAGAAAGATATTTGAAGTAATAAGAGAAACTATTGATGATTTTGTAATTGATAAAGATTATAAAGTAAATGTAGAACAAATACCTGCTGAACAAGCGGCTGTTAAATTACAGACTGCTGACAGACTTCTTTATCCAAGAAAGGTTGTAAAAGATCTTCCATTATATGGTAATCAGTGGATTCCTCTTGGTATTAAAGCAACTATAGCTGAAAGAACAAGAATATGTGCTGCATTTGATTCTTATTGTAATGGTGGCAGTATTGAACATATTAATATAGATACATATTTTGATTCTTTTGATAAAGCTTGGCATATGTTAAATTGGGTTGCTCAGCAAGGTGTTACTTATTTTGCATTTAATGGTAAAGTTTCTCAATGTGAAGAACAGCATAGTTTCTATGGTAAAGTATGTCCACATTGTGGAAAACCATCAGTTGTTGAATATACTAGAGTAGTAGGTTTTTATACTCCAATTAATTCTTGGTCTAAGGAAAGAAGTGCAGAGTATAAATTAAGAGAATGGATGCCTTTAAATGAAAAGGCAGAAAACGCATAATGAAGATAAGAGATATAATATCAGAAGATTTTGTTAATTATAAAAAACCTTCTATGTTTATAAATATGGGTAAATGTGATTGGAAGTGCTGTACAGAATTAGGTATAGACATTTCTATTTGCCAAAATTCAGATATGGCACAAATGCCAGAAATAGATATAGATAGTAATAAAATTGCTAATATGTATATTTCTAATCCAATCACAGAAGCCATTGTTATAGGTGGTTTAGAACCTTTTTATGAATTTTCTGAATTAATGGATTTAGTCAGTGAGCTAAGAAAACATACCAATGATGATATAGTTATATATACTGGTTATTATCCTTATGAAATACCAGATAAACTTTTATATTTATCACAATATGATAATATAATTATTAAGTTTGGTAGATTTATACCTAATAATGATAAACATTTAGATGAAGTATTAGGTATAGAATTAGCTAGTAAAAATCAATATGCAGTAAAATTAAATAAAGGTGTACAAAAAATAATAAAGGCAATGGCTAATAATAATGGTTATTGTCCGTGTAAAATAATAAAAAATGAAGATACTAAATGCTGTTGTTTAGAATTTAAAAATCAGTATAATGGTAATTGCCATTGCGGAATATTTAGTAAATAAAGGACTTTAAATGATATATGATTACATAGTAGAATCTGCAGATATGTTTTTAACCGAAGAAGTCTTAGAAGAAGATAGAATGGTTAAATATCATGGTGAATTAGCACCTAAGTTTGGTTGGTGTGTTATTTATGTTGGTGGTCCTGGTTCTGGTAAGGGAAGTTCTACAAAATTTAAATCAAGATTAGAAGGTGACTATTTTAACATAGACAATCTTAAAGAGATTGAAAGAATGTGGAATATAAAAGACCCTGCTACAGGTAAGCCACATAAAGATGATTTTGAAACACCAGAGTTTGCAAGAAAAATGGATAATCCAGAATTTGTTTCTGAGCTTCATTATAATATGAAACCATTAGCAAAGAAATGGGAAAAGTCTATTTTATATAATCCTGAGAATGAAAATGATGCTAGAAAAGATAGATTACCTAACATTATTCTTGATGTAACTGGTGATGAGCTTGAAAAAATTATGAGATATGTAGAGCCACTTAAAGCTAGAGGCTATAAAATAGCTATTATTTGGATACTTTCCACAATAGAAAAAGCTCACGAAAATAATACATTAAGAGCAAGAAAAGTTGATGTTGATAATGTATTTATACCTAAGCACGAAGATGTAATTAAAGCTCAAGAAGCATTATTTGAAACAGGTTATATACATAATATTGATGAATTTTGGGTTATAGATTCGGCTATTGAAATAAATCCTAAGAAAGACCCTGTTGGCTATCATGATGCTCAGAATGTATATCATATACCTTGTAATGAAGAAGGACTTAAATATTTTGAGCATATAGCTAATAGAATAGCATATAATAAAGCAGAATTAGATAGATTTAAAGAAAAAAGAGCAAGAAATACTAAATAAATTATTTACTTTGTACACAAAATAAATTATAATATATGTGTGGAAAGGGGTGTGATATTATGATTGTACTGAAAAACATAAGAGAAGATTTAGAAAATCATAAGAACGCTGAAATTATATTTAATCTTTCTAATAATGGTTGTAAGAGATTTGAGCAAGAATACACTACTGTAGAAGAATTACTTAAGTATCCTGATAGTTATGAAATTCCATATATGTGTTATGAGATAATTTATGACTGGGACGATTTTGGTAGTGGAGATGGTAGAGATGCTATTTGCTTTTATTCTCATAAACCAAGTTTCTTAGAACTTAATCCTAAAGCGGCGTATGCTTATTCTGCTAAAATGAAGGAAATATAGAAATGCAATTAAGAGAAGAAGTAAAATCATATTATGGAACTAAAGAATGTCCAGCTAATGATTGGTTTTGTAAATTTTTTGAAAATGGTCTTTGTAAATTAAAAGATGCAGAAACTAAATGTTCTCATATGGGTAATAAAGATGTTAGAAAAAATCAGACATTTATGGAATAGGTACAAATACAAAGGTGCAGAATTAACACCAAAAGGTCAATGTTTTAAACATTACTGTGAACAAATATATAATGGCACACTAGAAAGCACAATAAGTGCTTATGAAGATTTTCTGTGGCATATAAGAGATGTAGTAGCAGAAGATTTTGGATTACTTCTTGATAAAAAAGAAACTGCAGAATTTATTCTAAAATCTTACGAAGAAATTTTATAAAAATGTTTACTTCGTATGAAACATATATTATAATAATACTGTAATCAATAAACCGCCAACTTTCGATCGGAGAGCAAGAGGAGAGCTCATTAAAAAACTCTGATGAGTTGGTTTAAACCATATTGATTTATGGGAGAGTATTTTACATCAATGCGGTTATTACTCAATTAGGAGATAACCCGCTGCGTTAGGAGTGCAAATTAAATATTTCGTAGCGGGTATTGTCGAGGGGTGGAGCAGAGGTAGCTTGCCGGGCTCATTACCCGGAGGTCGGGGGTTCGAATCCCTCTCCCTCAACCACATCATGAAAGTGCTTTGTCTTTCATGGTTACGTCCTCCTTTCTTAAATAGAGGTAAGGTTATCATTCTGATATAAAAAATATTTTCCTTACCTCATTGTGGGGGTGAATATGGTTTCGGTACGGCTTAAAAGCCAAAGTGCATAGCTGTACACCTTGGTTCGATTCCGAGCATCTCCACCAAAAGGACATATGTCTTGTATATATACATAAAATTCAGATTAAATGCCTTATTAAAGGAAAAGCCTTTATTAAGAAGTAACTCTGATTCTTAATTACTGGTTCTGAAGCTTTTAAAAGTAAGACAGCCAGCGGAATGCGTTTTGCCGGGATGGTGGAACTGGAATACACAGGGGACTTAAAATCCCCCGGCTGTGAAGCCATAAGGGTTCGAATCCCTTTCCCGGCACCAATATAGAAAGAAGAGGTAAATAATATGAAAGAGAGAAAAAACTTTGTAGAAGCAATTCAGACTCAGAGCAATAAGAGAAAAACTCTTACTGAGAATGCTGCTATCGCTTATGAAACTACAGGAAAATATTTGCTTGATTTCAACTTTAAGCTTTCACAGTATAGAAATCTTAGTGTTGAAGAAATTAAGCATGATTTTGCTAAGGTTTATTTTGAAGACCCTATGATTGCTACAAAGTTTGTATTCTTTGTAGGTGATGTTCGTGGTGGTCTTGGAGAGAGAAAAGTTTTCAATTCCTGCATAGAATGGCTTGCAGAGAATAAGCCAGAAGTAGTATATAAGGTTATTGATTATATACCAGAATATACTCGTTGGGATAATCTCATTAAGCTTATTAATAGCAAGAATGAGGTTATATCAAAGGCTGTAGTATATATAGTTGGTAATCAGCTTGTTAAAGATATAGAAGATATGGCTGCTGGTAAAAGTATTTCTCTTTGTGCTAAGTGGCTTCCTTCAATAAATGCTTCGTCTGAAGAAACAAGGGCTCTGGCTAATATTATTTGTCGTAAACTCATGATTACACCTAAGAAATATAGAAAAACTCTTTCTGCTCTTAGGAAATATCTTGATGTAGTTGAAGTTAAAATGTCAGCTAATGAATGGGACCAGATAGATTATACTAAAGTACCATCTTTAGCTAATTTAAAATATAGTGAAGCCTTTTTGAATAGAGATAGAGAAAGAAGAATTGAATTTCTTGAATCTCTTAAGAAAGGTGAGACTAAAATCAATGCTTCTGTTTCTCAGCCACACGAAATAGTGAGGAAATATTATAATCAGCCTAATGCTTGGTGGCACGAAATAAAAGAGATTGATACAGCACTTGAAGAAATGTGGAAGGCTTTGCCTAATATTTATGTAGAGGATAGTCTCATTGTTAGAGATGGTTCTGGTTCTATGTGCTGTTCTGTAGGACCTAATTCCAAAACTACTTGCCTTGATGTAGCTACAGCCCTTACAATTTATTGTGCAGAGCATAATTCAAGCATTTGGAAGGATAAGTTTATTACATTTTCTTCTAGCCCTAAGTTTGTAGATCTTTCAAATTGCAAGACTCTTAGAGATAAACTCATTAGATGTGATAAAGAAGATGATTGTAGTAATACAAACATTGAAGCTACAATGAGACTTATTCTTGATACTGCGATTGAGAATAATCTTTCTCAGGAAGAAATGCCTAAAAATATTGTGATTATTTCTGATATGCAGTTTGATGCTAGAAGAAATAGTTTCAATTGGAATAAAACTCTGTTTGAACAAATTGCAGATGATTATGCAGAAGCTGGATATAAGCTTCCAAAACTCTGTTTCTGGAATGTTTGTTCTAGAAACTTTGATACAATTCCAATGCAGAATAATGAACTTGGTCTTGTATTATGCAGTGGTTTCTCCATTACAAATATGAATATGTTTATGAGTGGTGAGATTAACCCATACAAAGTCCTCATTGAACAAATAAATAATCCAAGATATAATGCTATTGAACACGCGATAGCTACCATAATATAATTTAAAGGCTCAATCAGCAAACTAACAGATAAGCAAGATTAAAGGACACTACCGAGCCTTGTTTTTAACAAATTAGGTGCTAACAGCAATATTGGTATCAATTTACGCTCGTAGCATAAAGTGAATATAGCATCTAGGTAATACGAATGAATTATTACACAACAAGTACAACAGACCCAATTATTATAATTAATGCACCTGAACCACCCGAAATTTATATTTCGGGTTATATTCAGCAACCTTATCAAGTATCACCTTGCACACATCAAGTATCACCATGTACTTATTGTTCTAACAATCCAAATAATGGTGGTTCAGGTATTTGTCATTGTATCCTTGGTACACCTAAGATTTATTAGCGTCATTAGCCCAATTGGTAGAGGCGCTTGACTTAGGATCAAGTGGTTCGGGGTTCGAGTCCCTGATGACGCACCATATTAACTTTTATTAATCTTTATATACAAACAGTATTTTCCATATTATAATATCAATGTAATAAAGGAGGGTACTAAAATGATTAAGAATATTATTAACAAATTAAGCGTTATTTCATTCTGTGTTGGTATTTGTATGGCGGATAGTGAAAATCTTCTAATTCCAATTCTAACAGTGGCAATTAGTTGCATAATGTTTAAATTAACAGACTCATTAGAATAATGAGTCTTTTTTATTTACTTTTAATATTAAATGTATTATAATAATAATGTAATTAAGGAGTATTTATTATGTATTATGCATTTAATCTTGTAGACGCTAAGGGAATAGATAAATTTACTGTAACTAATATTGATAAAGTAACACTTGTAAGTTTTACTAAGTTAGAGGACTTAGAAAAATTTACAGAAAATCATTATACATATATTGGTGTCTATGATTATAGGGATAAATATCCTACACCTATTAATTTTGATAGTAAAATTGATGCTAAATTAGCATTAATTAACTGTTTAAATAATGCAGGTAACTAATTTAGGGAGGACAACATGGAAGAATTTATCGAAGTATTGGAAAAAGCTAAAGAACTATGTGAAAGAATTGATTGTTCAGAATGCCCTTTGTCAGTAGGTATTTATCAGGAAGGTCCTGGGTTTACTTATTATTCTTGTGATATTAGAAAAAAGCCAAGAGATTGGGACCTTAAAAAGAAGAGAATTAAACAAGATAAGAATTATAGAAAAAATCTTGAAAAACAGGCTAAGAAAGAAGCTGAAGAAAAAGAAAAGAAACCTAAAAAGAGGGGTAGAAAAAAGAAAAGTGCATAATCTATCATAACATATAAGAACTTTTGTCTTAGTGCAAGAAACATATTAAAAACATAATAGATTTGTATATCTAAATGTATGGTTATAACCAAAGACTTCTTTACAAAAAGAGGTCTTTTTTATTGTAAATATATTAATGAGGAAACCATAATTGAAAATTTTAAAACATAATATTATCAATTTGCAAAAGTGCTAAATTATTTATATTATGTGAAAAAATAAAAGGACATATAGAATGATAAGGGGAACTACTCCTACATTAATATTTAAAACGCCATATACTGCAGATCAAATTCAGCTTGGATATATAACTTTTGCAAGAAAGAGTGCTGTGTTTATGGATATTCCATTTACAGATGAAAGAATTTCTGTAAATGATTATTCTATTTCACTTACATTTTCTCAGGCAGATACTTTGAGATTTAATTCAAGAGCTGTATATGAAATTCAGTTAAGAATTCTATTAGATGAAGGAATAGCTGTTGCATCAAATATAATGACAATGCCAGTTGATTCTATTCTTAAAAATGGATTTATACAATGAGAGATGGTAATTCAGCTTATTTTGAAACAGAGTTTCAGTTAGGAGATGTATTTGAAACAAACTTAACTAACACTCTAACTTTTGAATCCGGGCTTCAAGAAGTAACTGCAATATATAAGTCTGATCATAACATACTTTCAAATAGAGATTTAGATGATCAGCACCCGATAAGTGCTATTACTAACTTGCAAGCTATTTTAGATAGTAAGCAAGATGCTTTATTAACTGATAGTAATTCGGGTATTATTATAGAAAATAATTATATTAGATTAGATAACTTAATACTTGACTGTGGCACTAGCACCACAGTAATTTAGGGGGTGTTGATGAGTGCTACAATACAGCCGAGAATACAACTAAAGAGGGATACAACTGAAAATTGGAATAATGCAATAGGGTTTATTCCTCTATTAGGTGAAGTTATTATTTATACTGATTATGAAACAAAAACATATTCAGTAGAAGAATATGGAGAAATAGTAACTAAAACAGTAGATATACCTAACATTAAAATAGGTACTGGTAATGCTTATGTTCAAGATTTAGCTTTTGTAGATGAAAAAACAAGAACAATGTTACTTGATCATATTCATAACCAAGATATACATACAACTTTACAAGAAAAATTATTTTGGAATAATAAGATTAACGTGGACGATGCTGAAGAACAAATCTCTGGCGAGTTAGAAGATGAAACGTTAGTTCTAAATAGAAATTAGGAGTTAAAATGGCAGATATTAGTAAAATTACATTACCTTCTGGTAATACCTATGATATTAAAGACGCTGTAGCTCGCGAGATGATTAGTGGTGGTGTGAGTTTTGTAATTGCTTGGGATGGCACAAGCACACCTGATGTAACTAAAATTCCTGAGGGCGTCGTCGTAAAATATAATGGCACAACATATACCGGTACATTAGATCCAGATGATGCTACTGTACAAGCAGGTGCATTTTATTTAGTTAAATCAAGCACTTCACCAAGTGGCCAAACGCTCGATATATATGATGAATATGTGCCAGTTGGAACTACTGGTTCTAAAACTTGGGAAAAGATTGGTGATACACAGATAGATTTATCTGATGTAGTTACAGGTGTTACTTTAACTAAACAAACAGATAAAGCATTGGGCGAAGCTACTACATTTAGTAATGCTAGTTCCTCTGTTAGTTTTGCAGCTCATACAACAGATAAAGTGCTAGGTGAATCAACCACATTTACTGGTGTAGACCCTACAATCACAGTAACACCGAGTACAACTTATATTAAAGCTTCAGCTTCAGGAACAGCAATTGGTTCTGATGGAACTGCTTCAGCGGTTACTGGATATGCTTCTCCATCATCAGATACATTTGTAAAATCTGTAAGTGCAGAAACAAATAAAAATTTAGTAACTACTTCAGTACCTAATGTTACTGCAGCTGGGTCGGCTTCAACTTGGAATTTTTCAATGGGGTCTGGAGATGCTGCTGAAACATTAATTATTAGTGGTGCAAATAGTACTGCTCCTACTTTAGGTACAGCAATTACAGTTGCTACAGGAGCTACTTCAACAACAGGCACAGGAGATGCAGTTGTAACAGGAGTTACAATTGGAAGTTCTGCTAGTGCTATTACTGCTCTTGGGACTCCGAGTACTGCAACTGTACTTACTGGTGTAAAGGTTACTACACAACCTACAATTACATTAGCAACAGATTCCTCGAGTGCAACTGGTCGTGTACAAGTAGCTACAGGAATTTCAAGTGCTACAGCTAGTGGTACTGGAGTGACTGTTGGAACAAATGATAAAGTAGATGCTATTACAGCCCTTGGTGCTGGAACAGCTGCTGCTCAAACAATAACAGTTGGAACTAATGATAAAGTTACAGTGTTAACAGATAGCACAAGTCTCTCAGTAACTAAAGGGAACGCATAATTTAGATAAGGTAATTACTAATGGCTGATGGAAGTATTTCAAAAATTCAACTGCCTAATGGCAATATCTATGATATAAAAGATGAGAATGTTGGTATTTCTTCCACATATGATAGCAGTACAAAAACGGTTACCTTAGCTGTCGGTTCCTTAGGAGATGCAGATAGTACGGAGTATTAATATGGCAAAAGTAGCAATAACAGAACAACATCTAGAAGATATTGCTGATGCCATTAGGGAGAAAACAAGCTTATCTACTAGTACATTTAAACCTGCTGAAATGGCTCCTGCTATTTTGACTATAAGTGGTGGTGGTATAACACCTACGGGTACTATTGAAATTACAGAAAATGGTATATATAATGTAACTACTTATGCTAGTGCAGATGTTGATGTTTCTGGTGGGCCTGAAATAAACAATCAGAACAAAACTGTTAATCCAACTACATCACAGCAATCAATAACTGCAGATACTGGTTACACTGGACTTGGTACAGTAACAGTTAATGCTATGCCTTCTGGAACTGCAGGTACACCTGTTGCTTCAAAAGGTACAGTTACAAATCATACTATTAATATAACACCAAGTGTTACCAATACTACTGGTTATATTATAGGTGATACAAAGACAGGTAATGCTGTTTCTGTGAGTGCTAGTGAATTAGTTAGCGGTAGTAAATCTATTACATCAAATGGTAGTGGTATAGATGTTACTAATTATGAAACAGTTGATGTAAGTGTTAGTGGTGGTTCACCCATAATAGATGAATTAATAGTTACTCCATCAGAATCTGAGCAAACTTTCAATAGTTCAAGTTTAGATGGTTATAAACCAGTTACAGTTGAGGCTATTAGTTCTACTTATGTTGGTAGTGGTATTACAAGGCGATCAAGTACAGACCTTACAGTAAATGGTGCAATCGTAAATGTACCAAAAGGATATTATGATTCATCAGTTAGCAAGTCTGTAGCGAGTGGAACGGCAGGAACACCAACTGCAAGTAAAGGTACAGTTAGCAATCACAGTGTATCTATAACACCAAGTGTTACTAATACAACAGGATATATTACAGGTAGCACTAAAACTGGAACTGCAGTCTCAGTTTCTGCAAGCGAATTAGTTAGTGGCACTTTATCTGTTTCTACAAATGGGACAAAAGATGTTACTAACTATGCTAGTGTTGATGTAAATGTAAGTAGTACTATTAATAATCAAGACAAATCAGTTACACCTACAGAAAGTCAACAGTCAATTACAGCTGATTCTGGCTATACTGGATTAGGTACAGTAACTGTAGGTGCTATTTCAAGTACCTATGTTGGATCTGATATTGATAGAAGAAGTTCTACTGATTTAACAGCTTCAGGTGCAACTGTTTCTGTACCATCGGGGTACTATGAAGAAAATGCTAGCAAAGCAGTTTCGTCTGGTTCTGCTACAGGTCCTTCAAGTTTATCTGGAACAAGTGCTTCTATAAGTACAGGCACTAATACAATTACATTAACAAAAACAAATGTAACTACTACACCAACTGTTTCTGCTGGTTATGTATCAAGTGCAACTGCTTCTACGGCTACAGTAACATTAACAGCATCTGCAACTGTAAACCCTACGCCTACAGCATCAGGTAAAACAGTTACAGTACCTGCTGGTTATTATACTGCACAAACTACTAAAGATGTCGATACAATGACATTACCAATTTCTGCAAGTAGTAGTGCTACATCTGGATATACAAGTAAAGCAACTATTTCAAGATCTACTTCAGATCAGTATATAAATATACCAACCGGGTATAATACAGCTGGTGGATATTATAAAATAAGTGCAGTAGCAAATGGTTCTGTAACTGCTCCAAGTACTATATCTGGAACTACTGCTACTGTGTCAACAGGTACAAATACACTCACTTTAACTAAAACTGTGAGTGTTACTCCAAATGTAACTACTGCTGGTTATATAAGTTCTGGAACAGCTGGTAATTCTTCTGTTTCTCTTACAGCTAGTGTTACTACAAAAGCTGCGACTACATATCACCCATCAACTACTTCGCAGTCTATTGCAGCTAGTACATATCTTACCGGCGCACAAACTATTGCGGCAGTTACTACATCTAACCTCTCTGCTTCAAATATTGTTAGTGGTGTTACTATTAAAGTTGGTGATAGTTCTGATGATGATTGTGTTGCAAGTGTAACTGGAAATGTAGTTTTACAAAATTATTATACAGGTTCATCTGCTCCTTCTTCTTCGTTAGGAAGTAATGGAGATTTATATCTTCAAAGTTAGGGGGTAGATTATGGCAACAATTAGATTAATACCTAGTATTTTTGACAACGCTGCTGGTACAACATATTTAACAGTTACAAATGAGGATAACGCTCTTACTAATACAGATAGTACAACGTATGCAACAGTTAATAATATATATGCTTCAACTACAAGCAGATATATTTATTTACAAGGGTTTAATTGGGACGACATTCCCAGTGGTGCTGTAATAAACTCCTTTAGTATTAAATTAAAAGCAAAAGAAAGCGGTGGTTCAACTTCAACATCATATAGGCCAGTTTTGTGTAAAGGTACTTCTACATATAGTAATGCTTATTGTGATCCTATCACTACAACGGCATCTGTACATTCCTTTACATTTACACAAGATTTTGAAACTTTCCGTGATGATGGAGATGACTTTGGTATTCGTATCAATTGTCGTAGAGGCTCAAGGAATACAGCTGCATCATTTAATATTTATGGTGCTGAAATTTATGAGATCGGAAGAGCACACGTCTGAACTCCAGTCACCCAAGTC
>CAMYZQ010000021.1 GCA_947303895.1 uncultured Bacillota bacterium
TTTTAGATTTACTAGTTAAATTATTTCTTAAAAAAGATAATAGTTCTTCTTTTTCAGAAACTATAAACTCCCTTTTCATTTAAATCACCGCCCATATTATATAAGAAAAAAAGAAATTATTCAAATTTCTTTATATATATTTATATCTATTATATCATTTAAATTAATTTCTTCTTTATCTTCGAATACTATTTTTTTATTAATTTCATCTATTTTTTTAATTAAACCTACTTTATATAAGTATTTTCCACCATCTTTATATAGGTCTTTTTTAAAGTATTTAATTCTTACTTTAGAAGTTAAATCTATCTTACTAATTATATTATCTAGAGATTCTTTTTTATCTTCGGTTACCTCTATTTTTTTGTCTACATATCTTCCTTGTTCTTTAATATCATCTTCATAACCTTGAAGTGATTTAAAAGATGCAAACTGAGCTGCTCTAGCAGATATTGGTCTTTTTGGATGATTAGAAGTAGGTCTACTTAAATTAATAATATCATCATACTTACTCATTCTTTATGACCTCCTACTTCTCTATTTCTTCTTCTAGCAGTACTTTTTTCTTCCAAATTCATTCCTTTTAAAATAGAATTCTTACCAAATTTATTTTGTATTTTAATAATGGCATCTTGAACATTCTTTTCAGACTTTTCTTCTTTTTCTTCTTTAGTACTATCACTAAATAAATCTAGTTGCTTTAGAACTAAATCTTTCTTTGAATCATCAGCATATATTAAATCATTTACACCAACTGTTATCTTTCTTATCTTTAAATCTTTATTAACTATTTCATCATACAAACCAGATATTTTGTCAGTTATTATTTTAGTTGATGAAGTATAATGATCTAGATTAGCTGTACCATGAGAATACTTAGGAACTTTTCTTCCATAAAAGTCTGTGGTTATTTCTCCTTCATAACCTTCATTTATATTTCTAATATCATAGTTTATTGTTAATGCTATTTGATTAGTTAGAAGATGTCCTCTTACTAAATCTAAAACTAATGAATCCATCATTTCCTTAGTTATTAATTTAGCATCTTTATAATTATATGGAACATGAAGAACTTGTCCCCTAGATAAACTAGATGATTTAGGTCTATAACTTTTAGCATCTTTAATAGTGCATGGTTCATAACCCCAAGCATGATCTATTAGAAATTCTGCTCCTACTCCAAACATTCTAAATAATTTATCTTCATTTTCTAAAGACATTCTAGCAACATCACCCATAGTGTACATACCATTTTCATTAAGCCTTTTAACAGTGCCTCTTCCTACACTCCAAAAGTCAGTAAGTGGCTGGTGATCCCAAAGTGTTTCTTTATATTTTTGTTCATCTAAGTAAGCAAGTCTAACGCCATACTCATTAGCTTCCATATGTTTAGCAGATATATCCATGGCAATCTTTGCTAAAAACATATTAGTTCCTATACCTGCTGTAGCAGTTATTCCAGTAGTATTATAAACATCCATAATCATCTTAGTAACTAACTCTTCTGGAGTTAATTTATATAGTTTTACATACGTAGTTATATCACAAAATACTTCGTCTATTGAATAAACTAATATATCATCCTTAGATATATATTTTTGATATATATTATATATATCAGTACTATATTTCATATAAGTTCTAAGTCTTGGAGGAGCTACTATATAATCTAGTTCTAACTCTTTATTATTCTTTAACTCAGAATCAATATATGATTTACCTTTAAACTTTTTATAATTATTATTCTTTTTTCTATCTTTATTTACTTCTTTAACTTTAGCAACTACTTCATAAAGTCTAGCTCTTCCACCCAAACCATATTGCTTTAAAGAAGGTGTAATAGCTAAACATACAGTTTTATCTGTTCTTGATTTATCTGCTACTACAAGATTAGTATCAAGAGGATTAAGTCCTCTATCAACACACTCTACGGATGCAAAAAATGATTTTAGATCTATACACATATATATTCTATCCATTTTTACATCCCTCCCAATTTAATTATATCATATCAAACAGATGTTTGTATACAAAAAAAGAGAACTATTTGTTCTCTTTTTGTAATTCAGTTGTATATAATTCTTTATATAATTTATTACTCTTTAATAATTCTTTATGAGTTCCTTCTCCTACTATTTTTCCACCATCTACTACCATTATCCTATCAGCATTAATAACAGTAGATAATCTATGAGCTATTATTAAAATAGTTTTATCCTTTTGTAAATTATTAATAGCATTTTGAATATGTTCTTGAGTCTCATTATCAAGTGCAGAAGTAGCTTCATCAAATAATATTATTTCAGTTTTTCTAATAAAAGCTCTAGCAATAGCTAACCTTTGTCTTTGTCCACCAGATAAATTAACTCCACCTTCACCTACTATAGTGTCATATTTTTCTGGAAGTGAATTAATAAATTCATCTAAACAAGCATCTTTACAAGCTTTCTTCATTTCAGCATTAGTTAAGTTTGGTTTAACTATCTTTAGATTATCTTTAATACTCATATTAAATATATATGGGTTTTGAGTAATAATAGATATATTCCCTCTAAGAGTATCTTTAGATAAATCTTCTATATTATGTCCATCAATTAATATTTCACCACTTTGTGGATGATATAGTTTAGTAAGTAAACTAAATATAGTTGTTTTACCTCCACCACTTCTTCCAACAAATGCTACTGTCTCATTAGCATTTATCTTAAAGCTAATATTCTTTAATATTTCTTGATCTTCTTTATAAGAAAAAGTTACCTTTTTAAATTCAAAATTACCATTAACTTTATCTAAATCAATCTTTCCAAATTCTTCTTTTTTAAACTTATCATTTTTAAATAATTCAAATACTCTATTTGAAGATAAATTAAATTCTTTAATATGTTCTGTTAAAGTCGAAAAATAATTTGTTAAACCATATAGTCTTCCACTATACATAAATACTATTACAAAGTTCTCTATAGTTATATAATCCATTATTATTAATTTAATACCAATAAGTATAAATAATAAATCAAACAAATCATTTAAACCACCAATCCAAAATTGCCAGTTTCTATCTACAGCAAACATCTTATATCTTTGATCATTTGCTTCTACTAAATTAGTTTCTACTTTCTTAATGAAATTCTTTTCGGCATTAAGAACTTTGACATCCCTAAGTCCTCTAACCATTTCACCAATTAATCCAGTATTTTTTTCTTTAGTCTTTCTAACTTCTTTATCAATAGCAAATCTCTTTTTCATTCTGATACTATTAAGAATATAAAGAATTAAAATAGTTATTACGAAATATACAAATAAGTTTTTGCTAATAATAAATACTCCACCTAGTACACCAATATTAGTAACTATTTCTGTTAAAACAGAAATTAGTTTTTCAAATATATCTGCGATATTTCCTGTATCATTATTTAATCTAACTATGAATAATCCTGATGTATTATTATCTATTTCTTCTGTTTCTAAAGATAATATTTCTTTTGATAATGCTACCTGTAAACTAGTTAATGTTTTTCTAAAGAATAACGTACTAACTTTTCTATAAAAGAATCTACATAAATTTCTAATTATTTCTAAGGCAAATATTATTAAAGCAGCCCATATTAATCTATCCCAATTAGAATTACTAATATATATTAATTGTTTAGCACCATATATTGGAACTATAACACTTATTACACATAGTAATATTGTGAATAATAGGAATCCTAATAAATATAACCTAGCTCCTTTAGTATACTTCCATGTTAATCTTATGTTTTCAAAAGTCTCTTTTAAATCAATTTTTTTAGAAGATTCTTCTACTTCTTTTTCGTTCTTTTTCATTATGCACCCCTCCCTTACATGTATCATTTTATCATTATTAAATATTAATACAAGTCTTTTATTTTATAATTTTATATGTTATAATATATGTATAGAAAAAAGAAGAGGAGATTATTTCTCCTCTTTTTCTGTATAAATATATTTATTTAACCAAGTATTAAATTTCTTAACATCTTGATAAAGAATCTTATCATCATCTTTTTCAGCATCTAAGTATTTAACTACATTACCTTCTTTAATGATAATAACACTTGGTCCATATTTTATTTTTTTATTTAATACTGTTTTTTTAAAGTCTCTATATGGTATTTGAAGTATTGTAATATTTAATTTATTTGAAGCTTCTTCAAATACACTATCACATGGAACACTAAATGAGCAAAAATCATTATATGTAAATAATACAAATGATTTTTTATTTTTAATTAATTTATCTATTTCTTTAGAAGTAGTATCTTGAAGTCCACCCTTATTATAATAAGTATCTTCTATATAGAATTTTTCTTTATTATTATATGTAAGTATTATAGTTACTCCAATGGCTATTAATACTACTAAAGTAATCATTATAATAATTAATTTTTTATTCATTTATTTTAGTAAGACTATCAAAATCTATATTATGATAGTTAACCTTCCAAAAATTATATTTAGTCTTTCCATTTACTTTTTCTTTGACTTTAACATTATGTTTACCTTCGTAATACCAGTATCCACCAACATTATATATTTTATTTTCATCCCATCCTAGATCTACTAAAACATTTTTCATCATACCAGCGTATCCACCGCCACCACACATAATAAATATATTCTTATCTTTTGGGAAGTAATATTCTAATATATCTAAAGACTCTTCATAATTTGGAACATAGTTACCTTTATCATTTTTACTAAATAAAGTATCACCATTATAAGTTTCTCCTACTGCTTCAGGTAAATTAGAAACTGGAATTATATATGGAAGAGGTATAACTTCAAAACCTTCTACAAATCCAGATAACTTAGAATCTCCACCAATAGATTCATAATCAGCAGGATCATCTAACATTCTAACATCTCTATATACAGAATCTTCTCTTCCTAAGTATTTATCAATATTCTTTTCATTTATATGTTTATCAATACCAAGGTCTCCTCTTTGACCAGTAGTTACTTCTGGTTTTGGAAGTCTATTTTTTAAATAATCGTATCCAAGAGAAAAACATAATAAACCTACTAATACTAGTAAAACTAATATATCTTTTTTCTTCATCATATCATTACCACCTAACATATTAATTATAACATAAAAACTATTTAAACAAGTCTTTAATCTTATCTATTTGACCTTCTACTTTATTATTTACATCATTAGTTTTATCAATAAACTCTTTATATGGTCTAATAGTTTCTTCTACTTTTCTATATACTATATAACCAAATATAACTATAGCAATAATAAGTATTGTTATACCTGCTACTTTAATCCATAATAAAGCTTTTCTTCTCTTCTCTATTCTTTCTAATTTTTCTAATCTTTTTTCTAACTCTAATACCTTATCTTCCATATTACCTCCATACTATATATACATTATATCATGTAAATAAAAAGAGAAACTAGTTAGTTTCTCTTTTTTTATTTAGTTTCATCATTACAATGAATAAAACAAATATTATTGGAATAGTTATTATCCAGTATAAATGTCTTGTATAACCAGTTTGATGAGCTAATGTTAATTCTGCTTTAGCAACTGATTTAGGATCTACTTTATTTGGATCACTAGGATTTTCAGCTACATTACCAGTAATGTGTCCATCAGCATCAATACTAAATTCTATAGACTTATTATCATTAGATACTAATCTATAAGAACCTTTAGACAAGTTATCAATATATAATCTTCCTTTAATAGGAGTTAATTCTTCATTTTTACCTTTATAACTATATCTTCCTAGTTCTTCTTTAGAAAGACCAACTATCTTATCATCTTTATATAGTTTATATGTCTTTAATGAATCAAGGTTAGAACCATCACTCATCTCATATATAATTACATTTTTAGCATTATAAGATAGATCAAAGATATCTGCTACTATTCTAGAAATATTACCACCAAGTCCATTTGGATTTAATGTAATATTACTTGAAATAGTATATACATCATTAGAATAAACATTATTACCATTTAAGTTAACTGTTACAGGTTGTGATGCAGTAAGTGATACTTCATCATTAGTTAAATCAACATTTGTAACTAAGTTAACAACCTTAACATCAGTTCCATCTCCAATAGCAAAGTTAATTGCATTTTGAAGAGCTTTAGTAGGACTAATTGATCCAACAGATGCAAATGTATAAGTTCCTACTTGAGCTACTGCTACAGATGTAGCACTAACTACTAAGTATTCATTATGCTTTTGAACTCCATTATCATCTACTACTATATCTTCAGTTTCATAACCACCTTCAACGTTAGTTACTCCACCATATATAGCATTAGGTCCTGTTTGACCAACAATTAATCCATCATAGAAGTTAAGATTTGATGTTTGAGTACTTCTATAAATACCAAATGTAGATCCTTCAATATATGGTGTTGTTTGATCAGGTACATTACCTATTTCACCAATATTAGCAGTTCCACCAGTTAAGTAAATACCATATCCACTATTAGTTGTAACACTTGTACCATTATCAATATTAATAGTTCCAGATGTTTCAATACCATTACCATTTGTAGTTGTTAAAGTCGAACCATTTTTTAAGCTAAATGTTCCACTATTAGAAACAACTGTAGTACTTGATGTAATATTTGAATTATTAATAGTTAATTTACCACTATTACCTATTGGTTTATTCATAGTAATAGTAGAATTATTAATTACTAATTCTGAAGTATTAGTAAGTATACTAGTAGCAGCAGTTAATGATAATCTAGAATCTCTTATTTCAGATGGACCTTTTAAATACATAATGTAATCTACTTCAAGATTAGTATTTCCACCAATGAAATCAACATTATCAAATAATGCAGTTCCTGTTGAATATAATCTTGTATCATTACCTAATAGTACACCCCATCCAATATCTGAATAGAAGTTAATAGTAGTATCCTTAATAGTTAAGTTACCAGCATTAACTAATGCAGTTAATCTAAAGTTTCTAAAATATGAATCTTCAATAGTTAATGTACCTGTGTTATAACCAACACCATAAGCATAACTATCTAAGTTTCTAATATTAGTTGTACCGGCATTCTTAATGATTTGTCCACCATCTGGAGAAGTAGTACTTCCATTATTGAATACACCACCATAAATATTTGTTGTAGCTCCTGTCTTAGTATAAACAATAGGATCATCGAATGTAACAGGAGCACCAGGTGCTTCTTGTCCTTGCAAGTTTCCAATACTGTATAACCAAGGTGCACTATATTCACTTGATGTATTTTCATCATCATCATTATTTAAATCTATAATATTTGCTACATTACCATTAATAATCATTGGTAAACCACTATTAGATGATTGCCATGCTCCAATTGAACCACCACGATTATATAAATAAGCACCATTATATACATTTAATGTACCATCATTATCAACTAAAGTTGCTTCAATATCACTAGTTATCTTAGCTTCATCTCTAATATTTAATGTAGCACCAGTATTATTCTTAATAAATAACTTAAATGAGTTTGATGTTATCTTACCACCGTTATAGTTTAATGTTCCATAGTTATCAATTACTTTAGAACCAGATATAGCAATAATTTGACCAGTCTTATCTTGACTACTATCAATTATCTTTAATGTTCCATTATTAGTAATTAATGTGTCATTAATTTGTCTAATAAAGAAGCCATTTAAGTCAAATATAACATTATGAGTATTCTCAGCAGTTACTGAAATTGGTAGGTTACTATAGTTAGTAATCATTTGAAGTGTATCACCATCATTAGCTTCACTAAATGCTTCATCTAATTCATAGTATTTCTTTTCATCTTGAACTGTAGCTTGAGTAATATTTTGAACAATTGGAACTCTATCTAAATAATTAATTTTATAATCATCTTCGGTATCATTTATAATCATATATCCAGATTCAATAGTTGTAATAGCATTCTTAACTGGATTAGTTTTACCATAAATAATACCATCATAGAATTCAATTGTACTACTTGAGTCATCAACACCATAAGTAGTTCCTTTAATTAATGGTTTTGTCTTAGAAACAGCACCATCAGATGATATAGGTTCACCTATTGTTAATGCTGTACTTGACATTTGAATACCAGCACCACTATCAGTTGTAACACTTGTATTACCTTTAACTATAGCAGTTCCACTAGATACATTAATAGCATTTCCACTAGTAGTCTTAATAACTGAATTATCTTCAATTACTAAACTCTTACCAGAGTTACTTATTACTACTCCACTTACAGTATCTAATGTGGATTTCTTAATATTAATATCAGCAGAACCAGTAATAATGGTTCCTGAGTATTGATTAATAAGTTCTGAGTTATCAATATTTAACGCAGTATTATCACCAGAAGCATTACTTACAAAATATGAAATTGAATTATTAGCTTCTAATGTAGAATCTTTAATATTAATTATTCCTCCATTATTATTAGCAAATGCAAATGAAGTATTAATATTAGAATTATTTAAATTAAATGTTCCAGAGTTTTGGAAGTTTGGATGTCCTTCAGTGTTAATTTGTTTAAATCCTGTTATATCAACATTATTAAATGTTAATGTACCAGCATTAACTCCAAATCCTGCAGGACTAGTAGTAGTTCCTGTAAATGTTGCAGTACCATAGTTATAAATCAATTGTCCATCATTATCTCTACCAGTACTTTCCCAATATCCACCTTCATATGTATCATGCCATGTGTTACTTATAATACCTTCAAAAGTAGCACCAGCAGTTACATCTAGTACACCAGTTTCTTTATTAAGGAATACAGTAGATGTATAAATTTGATCCCAGTCATACCAACCTTCATCAACCCATCTTCTTGTATAACCTATTATATAAGAACCGTTTGGTACAAATTTACCACCAGTAACATTTGCATTACCATAGTTAGTTAAGATAGATCCAGAATATCTTAATCTATAACTTAACTTATCATAGTATTTAGTGAATGTACCTCCACTAATATTTAATGTAGCATTTTCATTATTAACCATTAATGTTGTATCAACAGATGCTTTTTCTGATGTATATTTACCACTACTAATATTAATAGTTCCATCATTTATAAATAATGAACCAACAGTAGAATCAATAATACCATTTGAGTTATTAACACTATCAATTAATGTTAATTCTCCTTCTACATTAAACATACTATTATTGTTTTTATCTACTATCTTACCATTTATATCAAATGTAATACTTAATCCACTTGGGATAGTAATTGCATCATCATTATTAATAATAGTTATATCTCTTGAAACTTTAATAACATCACTATTATTAACAAGTCCATTTGTTATAGCAGTATTAAGTTCATCAATTGTTCTATAATCAATATCTTGAGTATCATTCTTAAACATTGGATCACTTGTTAAATACTTAGTTTCTATACTGTTTTCTGAATCATATTCTCTAATAATTGAATATCCAGTTTCTGTAGATCTAACAGTTGCATTATATGCTGTATTAGCACTAATAATACCATCATAGAAATCTACTACAAGTAATGGAGCAGAAGTATAAATACCATATGTTTTACCTGTAATAACTGGTTTAGTATTTGCTTTAGCTTCTACTGAACCATCATTAATACCAAGTCTAATTATACCTGCTGCAGTATTATTAATAGCATATCCACTAGATACTGTAATAGTACCAGATTCTATACTAGAAATACCTGTAGTATTAGTATTAAATGTTTTATTTAAAGTACCATCATGCATTATAAATGAATATAAGTTTTCAGTATTGTCGATAGATTTACCAGTTCCATTAATATTAAATGTATTACTATATGAACCATTATCAATTATTAATAAACCTTCATTAGCATTTGTAATAGTTCCTGATGCTATTGTATTATCTTGTAAATGTAATGTACCTACATTATATACATTTTCTACATTAGCACTTGTATTTTTTATAACACCATTACCAGCATTATATATTAAATATCTACCATTTCTACTATCACCAGAAACAGAATATGTATTGCCATCTATCAAAGCATTACCTGTTTCCCTATTAAATACCATATATTGTCCATAAGTATTATTAGCAAGATTATTACCTGTTAATGTTAATGAACCATAATTATCAAACATTGTATTGGCATTTGTTAAATTAAATGCACTATTAGTTACAGTAATAACACCATTTTCTTTATTATATACAGCATTTTTACCACTTATATTAGAACCAAAATCTAATCTAACATCATTCATAGTAACAGTACCAGTATTTTCAATAATACTTTGAGCATATATATAATTCTCAATATAAATATTATTAAGATTTAATGTACCAATATTATAAATGTATTCATTACCAAAGAATGTATTCTTTGGTTTTTCATTAACACTATCTTTAATAGTTAAATTACCAGCATTTTCAAATAAATACTTATCTGAATATGTAATTACTTTATGACCATTATAGTCAATTGTAATTGTTTTATTTTCAGGAATAGTTACTATATTTTGTTGATTAATATCAACTAGTAAATCTATTTCATCATTATTATTTGCAGCATTAACTGCATTTTGAATAGTTGTATATTTAGCATTACCTATAGCAGCTACAAACTCTTCTTCACCTGAAGGAACAGGTCTTGAGTTAGCATTAGCTACTAATGTAAATACTTCATCTTCACCATCTATTGTTTTATAAATATCATAATCATCTGCAACTTTTTCAATATCAGTATTAAGTGCAGTTTTAGCAGTTATAGTTCCATCATAGTATATAACTCTACCATTACCAGTAATACCATAATTAGTAGCAGCTATAGTTGGAGAATTAGATACTGTATCACCATCACTATCAAGTAAAGTAATCTTAGCATAACCAAATCCAGTATTACCATTCATTAAACCTGAATTATAATCTGGCATTTCATCATAACCAGCTATTATTACTCTATCACCTAATGATTCGTCTACATATGATGAACCACCTTGTTGAGTAGTACCACCATAGTATCCTCCACCACCAGTTGGATCACCATAACCAAGTCTAGTAGAAGTATCAACGTTAAGTCCAGCATTAGAACCACCTAAACCTCCACCACCACCTGCGACAACAAGTCTTTGGTTGTATGATTCATTACTTCTTATTGATAAAGTTACACCGTTATCATATGTCCATACATTATCTTCTGAAGATAATGAAATATCTGTTGCACCTCCACCGGCACCTCTAGCAGTATTACCAATACCACCATTAGCATCAGATCTACCACCACCATTATATGTACCTTGGAAAGTTCTAAGAGTTGTATAACCAGAACCATATCCACCAACGTGAACATATAATTTATCACCTTCATTAAGAGTTATAGTACCTGAAGCATAAGCTCCAAATCCACCTCTTTGAGTAGCATCCCAACCACTCGCATAAGTATGTGCTTCAGCACCAGCAGCACCCCAAGTTTCAAGTTTATATGTTCCATTTTGTGGAGCAACAAACTCTTCTTGCTTACCTGTATATCCATAGTTATATACTGTACCAACATTCTTATCATCTGATCCAATAGTAACAACACCTGTATTACTAATTGCAGTACCAAATGATTTATCAATTACAGTATTACCACTAATATTTAAATATGGATAACCTGGAGTAAAGTAATTGTATGAAGAATTAAATGTTTGCATTGGGTTATTAAATACAGTAGATTTAGCATTATTAATATTGTTAAATTCACTATCTATAACTGTTAAGTTGTGATAGTTATTAATAAGTGTTACAGCAGATGTTGCGGTAGAATTAAATTTTGAATTAGTTACTAACATCTTAGATGTATGTTGTGTACCACCACTATACATACCATCTAGATGGTTAGTTACCATTGTACTTGTATTAGTAATAACCGAATTATTAATATAAGCATCTCCTCTATTATCAATAGAATTAAATTTTGAATTATCTACACTTACATAGCCAAAGCTATTATAAATGTGAGATAAAGATGAATTACTTATATAGATATTCTTTGGTGAACAATTTGTAACAAAATCACCAGAGAAACTACTACTTGTAATATTTACTTTTCCTTGATTTTGAGCAGCAATTTCATAGAATGAATTACTACCAGTAGATTTTAATTCAGAATTAGTAATTGATAAATCTGCAGGTGAATAATCTTGGAATGCAACACCAGCACCAGTAATATTTAAACCAGAATATGTAACATCTTCTGTAGCTTGGTTATAAATACCAACAGCATTACTTGGAGTAGTATTTACTACAACTCCACTAATATTTGGAGTATTACTTCTATTTAATAAACCTGTAGAACTACTTCCTATAGCATTAATAATTCCATCTGTGAATACTAATTCTCCATTAGATTCATTAAATATACCATAAGTACTACTGTTATTAGCATTAATAGCACTTTCATTTTTCATTGTTAATAGACCTCTATTAACAACACCTATTTTACTATTAACATTAACATTAATAGCACAGCCATCTAATGTTAATTTAGCATATTGTTCATTTAATAATACATTAGCAATAGTAGATGTAATACCACCATGGAATGTATCATCTTCTGGCATTTCATATTCTACATTTGATTCAGGAGTTAAAGTTCTAATATCTATTGAATCGACAAAATCAATATCAGTTAAATAATTAACAAATATAGGTTCTATTTTAACATTATATGTTTTTGGTAAATCTCTTTTTAATTCTGCTAATTCTTCATCTGTTGCTAAATAAGTTATTTTGGCATAACCATTACCTGCTTTAGCACATTTACTTACAGGATTTTCACTATATCCATTTGGACATGCATTATCTTTATATTCGCTAGTTCCAGTAGTAGATACAGTAAATATATCTAAGTCAGTTTCTAGATTTGTAGCTTCTTCACAATCATAACAATACATAGCTTTATCATATAAAGCACTATATCCTATGTATCCAGAACCACCTCCACCAGTACATTGATTACATACAGCACCTCCGCCAAAGTAACCACCTCCACCAGCAGCAGTAGAACAGTTTGGATTATATGCATTAGAAGCACCTTGTCCAAATGTACCATTAGCTTGACCAGATGATATACCACCAGATGTTTGAGTTCCACCGTTAGCACTAGGAGTACCTACAGCACCACCACCAGAGCCTCCAATTGAAGTACTACATCCATAAGTAACATAACCAGCACCTCCACCTGAAACCATAATTATAGAAGATTGATTGTCAACAAGTGAAGATAAAACACCAGATGCGGTAGCAATATGTGTTGCACCACCACTACCTCCTGCTCCACCAGCAGATCCAGATTGTGCACCACCATTATATCCAGGTTCACCATAATCTTTTTTACCTTGACCACCTACAGTAACATATAATATGTCACCTGCATTTAAATCAAGATTTCCTACAGAATAACCTCCATAACCACCATGTCTATTACTTTGAAGATATGCTCCAGCAGCACCCCAGGTTTCAAGTTTATATTTACCTGTATATGTTGCAACAAATTCCTTAGAATCTTCAATATAATCAAAATTATTTACAAATGATTGATCAATTAAATATTCTTCACTTGGACTACATCCATCACATAAACCAGCATATTCTTCATATTCAGCTTTATCAGCTAAATAAGCAGCTTTTGCTTCTTCAAATAATCTTGCTTGCTCAGTCATATAGTTAACATTATATGAACGTCTTTCTATATAATCACTATCAGTAACAGTTAATATACCATTATTCTTAATTACATAATCATCTTTATTTGATGTTAATGTAAATCCATTTAAATCAAGTATTACTTCTTTTTCAGCAGGTACTGTCATAGATGAATCTAAAGTAATATCTTTAAGTATTTCAATAGTATCTACTCTTTCATTTACTACTGGTTTTTCAAAATAAATATTTTCTATTTTGTCATAATAATTAGGATTAAATGAATATGCATCATCTACATCTTCAAATAATCTAACATCATATATAGTAAATGAATCATAACCAGTATCTGTATTACGGTCTTTTGTATATCTAAAGTGTACATAATTAACAATTCCTGGAGTTAATCTAACAATAAATTTAGAGCCTCCAGAACCTGCAGTTTTTTGCCATACACCAACATCACTAATTGGTGTATCAGGTGAATCAGTTACTTGAACATAACCAAAGTCACATCTACTTTCACTACTAATATATGTATAGACATATAAATACTTAGTTTTAGTAACATTAGTTAAATCATATGCTACATATGAATGTGCAACTGAACTAGGTACTGCATAGTTATTGCTTATATATGTTTCTTTTGGAATAGCAGCATTAGCACCATCAATATATAATTGAAGATTTTCAGTATTATCTAATTCATCAGGAGTTATTTCCTTATTGAATACTTTTACTTTATAAATCTTTCCAACATAATTATCACCTGTTGATCTAGCACCAATATAAGTATTTGAATTTATACCATTAGATATATAATTTGATGTGGATGAAAAATCTAAGGCTTCACCATCATAATATAATTTATAATTATTATCTTTATATGTAACCATTAATGAATGTACATTTCCATCATCTATTGTTTCAGGCATTACAAATACATTATAATTACTTCCATTAGCAACAATGATATAAGATGTCCATAAAGCTATAGAAACTTTTTCATTAGAAGCACCAGTATATAGTATTCTATTATTCTTATCTGTAGTAGAAAATTCTACATATACAGATTCTTCATAATTAGTTAAATTATAGTTTGCACTAGCTATATAAGCATAATTTCTACCATTAAATACTAACGAATTATCACTACTATCTAGATTTATTCTATCTGATTGAACATTATAATTATTTGATGATGAATCTTTAATATT
Organism: uncultured Bacillota bacterium; assembly: GCA_947303895.1. Lineage (GTDB taxonomy): Bacteria > Bacillota_I > Bacilli_A > RF39 > UBA660 > RUG13038. The sequence goes on from CAMYZQ010000021.1 coordinate 14,890, forward strand.
ATATATATCATAATCATACTTAATAAATGTATAAGCATCACCATCATTAGTTAAGAAATCAGATGATACTACAGGACTATAATGACTTGGTTTTGTTATAGATATATTATTAATAGTCATTCTAGCTGTTGTATCATACCAAGTATAAGTACAGAAATGTAAATAAGTTAACTTACCTTTTGGAAGTGTAACTCTATATGAAGTATCTCCTGTAGCATATGTTGTTGCAAATATTTGGTTAGGAGATGAATCATATCCTACATAACTAGTATTATCTGATGTATATATCCAGAATCTATTAGTACTACTATTACCACCAGTACTAATATTTAAAATTATATCTACATCTTCAGATTCACTTGTTAAATCAAATGCCATAAATCCATGAGCAGTTGGTCCATGTACTTGACCAAGACTGCTATTTACATAAGTTCCATCATCTTGTTTAGCAAATGTATAATAGCCAGGATCTTCATACATTAAGAATTCTCTATTTGGTTGACCTTCACCAAGTAATCTAATATTAGAAACCTTAAATGTTTCATACTTGTTGATGTCTCCTCCACCCTTAACAAATCCAAAGTAAACATAATATACTTTACCTTTTTCAAGTTTATGAATAGGAGTATAAGATTTATCATTACCAGTTAAACTTATTATTCTAGTTCCTGTATTATTTAATGAATCACCAATAGAAATATAACCATAAGAATTAGAATTAAATGTATCTGCAAAGCAATCAAATGCTAAGAATTGATCTTCATCATAATTAGTTAAATCTAACTTAATATATGATATAGCAGTTGTATTATTTGTTGATTGGTTACCATTATAGATTACATCATTTACTTCATCATATATAAATCCATAATCACCATATTGTTTAATCTTTGAAATCATCTTAGCAGATTCAGTAGTAACTGTACCTGTTCTAGATGAATCAAATGCATTTATATTATTATTAACTTTTAATTTAGCATAATAAGTACTCTTTATTCTTGCTTCTGGATCAGTTACTTTATCTAGGTAACCTACATTCTTCTCACCTTCACCAGTAAATACTACGTTATATGAATATTGAGTTATTGGATCTTCACCATTATCTAATAATGCAACAGTGTCACCATATATTTTTCCATCGAAGAAATAGAATAAACCATTTTGTTCAATAGCATTATTAGCACCTTCAATTATTGGTCTATCCATTTCTGGATAAATGAATGTTTCAGTAGCTTCTGAAGTACCATCACCTACTACTAAAACGTTATTATTAACAATTGCTTTATTAACAGTATTACTTAAGAATCCTATACTTTCATGTTCATCTTGATCATTTAGTCTTGGATTTCTATCTACTATATGAAGTTCACCATTATTAACAAATGTTGCACTTTGATCACTAGTAATGCCTCTTCCATCTAAATCAATTGTAATATTTTGATCAGCACCAATTACTGTACTTTCACTAACTACTGGAAGAATTGGATTAGTTTGAATAGTACATTGAACATCTGCACAATAATCTACTGCAGATTGAATACTATCAAATAATAAGAATTCTTTCCCATCTTCTAAAACAAACTCTTTAGTATCAGGATCTACTGTATACCAAAGCATATTATTCTTTCCAACTACTCTAGCAACATATGGATGAGTTTTAACTTCAACTTCTTTTTCTGATATGTTACCAACATAGTCTTCAGCTACTATCTTAATTATGTATTCAGTATTATCTTGTACACCATAGAATGTATGATCATAATTTTCAGCATGGTCTTTAATACCATCAAATGTATCTGATTCATAAGTTAATGTATCATCATAAACTAATGCATCTTTTTCTTTAACGTATAAAGTAAATTTCTTAACACCAGATCCTGCATCTTGAGCAGTTCCGCTAACAGTCATATTAAATGACATAGAACCTGTACCAGGATTATTAATTGTTGGTGCAATACTATCAACGTTAATTATATCTTCAGTAGCATTAGGACTATATACATTATTCTTTTCAGCAAATGCTGTAATAGTAGTATTTTCATATACTTTAAATGGTCCAGTATATTCTACTGCTGTTCCATCACCAATCTTATAGTATAAAGTATATGCACTATCATCTTTACCAGATGTAATAGTTACTGTATCACCACATTCATTATTACTTGAATTTGAACATACCCAAGTTCTATTAGTTGTAGTATCTAATGTTGGTGTATATGTAATAACTGGTTCAATAACCATTTCATATACAGCATATAAATCTTTATTTGTAGTTATATGAGTATCAAAATCAAATGGATTAGTTCCATCCTCAGTCCAGTATAAGAATATACCATGAGCTTTAGTTGGATTTTCACTAGGAGCTGTAGTTGTTTCATTCCAGTTTACTTCATCAGTTGAATAAACTGTATCTTCGTTATGATATACAACATTAAACTTATTAATTTGATAATAAGCTTTTAATGACTTATCCCCAGTAGAACCAGTTGGAATACTAGTTATTATATTATTACCTTCTTTATAATGTAAGAAAG
>CAMYZQ010000022.1 GCA_947303895.1 uncultured Bacillota bacterium
AAGTCACAAGGTAGTGAGTTTAATCTAGTTATTATTCCAATAATTAGTTCATATAAAATAATGCTTTATAAGAAACTTATTTATACAGGTATAACTAGAGCAAAACATTCACTTACTATAGTAGGAGAAAAGAATGCATTTACTTATGCCGTAAGTAATAATAATTCTTATGAAAGAAGAACAGGATTAAAAGAAAGAATAATAGATACTATGATAAATCCTCTATAAATTTGCTAAAAATGTAAAAATATGGTAGTATAACTGCTCACAAGGGGGATATTATGGGAAAAAATACTGAACCAAAATATGTAAGATTAACTATTGATAATACTAAATTAGTTGTTAAAGGTAGACCAATTACAGAAGAACAACTAAAGGTTAATACTAAAGATGCTATAGCCATTACTTCAAAAGAAGTTAGTAATTTTATTACAATTTGTGCAAATGCAAAAAGAAAAATAGACTTTGTTCTTATGTGTGGTACTATTGGGTTTTATTGTGAAAATAAAACTGCTAGAGAAATCATAAGACTTCAAAACACCCTTTTAGCTAAAGTTGATGAAAAATTCAATGAATTTAATTCGGTACTTCATACTAAAAAAAGAGATACTAAAGCAATAGAAAAAGCTGAAATAGAATATATGGAAACAGTTAAAGATGCTAAAAAACAATTATTTGGTTTTATTAATATTAATATTCCTAACTTTACAGAATATGCTTATGTTAATTTAAATGAATTCTATGAATATACAGGATCATATTATGATGGTAATTGTGAAGAATCAGGCCATATATATAGAACTTATTATGAAGGTATAATAAATGTTTCGGATTATTTAGCTGCTTTAGAAAAACATGGATTTATCAATGGTGTTAGTGCAGAAGATGAATCTATTGGTAATTCTATAGAATTCTTAAAAAATGGTTATAATTGTAATAGAAGTGCTTATTTTGGATATGCTGTGCCTGTTACTAAAAGATGTAATAGAGGTAAAACAAAAGCATTAAAAAATCTTGAATCAAAAAAGAGTAAATAATTACTCTTTTTTTATTGTAAACAATAACATTTTTAAATAAATAAAATAATAAATATGATATAATTATTACAGTAGGAGATGAATAAAAATGGGTACATTTTCAGGATTATCAATTGTAGAGTTAATAACAGTTTTAGCTATTACTATATTACCAAGTATATTAATGTTTATTTTAATTATGTATTCAGATAGAAAATCAAAAGAACCAGTACCTATGATTTTAATAGCAGTTTTATCTGGAGTATTTACTATTTGTATATCATTATTAATAGATAAATATATATTAAGATCTAATTTCTTTTCAGATTTATTTAATACATATAAAACACTTAATTTAACTAGAATAGCTATTCTTGCTTTAGTAGAGGAATTTGCTAAATTAACTGCTTTATATGTATTTATATCTCATAATAAAGCATATGATGATATATATGATGGATTTGTTTATTCTGCTGTTATTGCTCTTTCATTTGCATTAATAGAAACATTCTTATATGTTATTAGAGAAGATAGTTATACTTCTATGTCATCGCTTGCATTACTTCGTAATTTTACTACAATTCCTCTTCATATAGCATGTGGAATAGTAATGGGTTATTATGTATCTATATCTAAATTCTCTAGATTAAAAGAAAAGAAGTTTGTATTACTTTTAAAAGGTTTATTAATACCAATGTTAATACATACTACATATAATTTATTCTTCTCAATAATTACAGATGCTAAAAGTACAATGATGTATAATTTATTATTAATATCATTATTTGTATTAAGTATATATTTAATTGGAGTATTATATATTGTTAAGATAAATGATTTAAATAAGATATTTATTAATAATAGAATTTATCCAAAAAGATTTAGATTTTTAATGAATAAAAGGGAATATATTTTGAAAGGATTAAATAAATAAATGAAACCAGACGCATATTATAAAGACATCTATGAAATTGATTATAAAGAATTAAAAGATCTTGGTATCAAGAATATATTCTTTGATGTAGATAATACAATCATTCCATATACAGAAGATAAAGTAACTGAAGATAATATAAAACTATTTAATGAATTAAAAAAAGATTTTAATCTTGTAATAGTATCTAATTCTAATAGTCATAGAATTAATTCTATAATAGAAGATTTAGGTATTACAGGATATACTTCATCTATGAAACCATTAAATAGAACTTATAAAAAGATTAAAAAAGTTTATAAAACTGAAGAATCTATATTTATAGGTGATCAGTTTATGACTGATGTATGGGGTGCTCATAAAAATGATTTTAAAGTAATACTAGTAGATAGAATAGGTAATAAAGAACCTTTAACTACAAAATTTTGGAGATTACTTGAATCATTTGTTAGAAGAAAACTAACTAAGAATGGTTTTCAAAATGGAAATTATTATAAACTAAAAAAATAGGCTTATGCCTATTTTTATTATTCTTCAACTTTTTTTACAGTTTTTGTTTCTTTAACAGTTGTAGCTTTATCAAAAGCTCTCTTTTCTCTAGCAGTAACTTTAACTTTAACTCCGTTTACTGTTATTGTTTGAAAGTTTAATTTTTGTATTTTATTACCTTGGTTTTTAGCATGTGATCTACTATTACCAAAATTTGGTTTTTGTAATGTAATTTTAGTTGCCATATATATAATTCCTCCTTCAAAATTTGTCTACAACTAACTATAACATATTGTTTAATTTTAGTCAATTATTTGTTATAATTTAATTAAGAAAGGGCCTATTTCTATGTATATACCATTAGGGATAAAAACTGATTATGAAACACTAGGTAGTTTAATAAAATTACCTGATTTAATCATGTTTTTAAAAGACAAAAATATTAGTGTTGTTGGTATAGTAGATAATAATTTATCTTACGTGATGGAAGCCCAAAAGCTTTGTGTTCAAAATGATATTAAATTAATACCTGGTCTAGAAGTAGAAATAGATGATTTAAAGTTATATTTGTATGCTAAAAACTATAATGGTTATAGAGAATTATGTAAGCTTTATAATAATGAAATTTCATTAACAAGTATTAATTCATTAAAAGATGTATTTGTAGTAATTCCTGAAGAATCAATAGTTTTAATGGATGCAATTAATATTAAAAAGTATAAAGCAAGTGATTTAGATTTTAAAGTAGTAAGATGCCTTAATAAAGAAGATAATAATTATTTAGAATACTTATATTTAATTAAAGAAGGTAAAACTCTAAAAGAATCTGAATATGAAAAAGAAGATAGTTACCTTGAAATAGGTAGTGATAATAAACTATTTGATGAAATCTGTAATGAAGTAGATTTCAAAATAGAGAAACAAGATTTACTTCCAAAGTATGATCTAGAGGGTAAATATACTTCGTTTGATTATTTAAAATCTTTATGTGAAAAAGGATTATCAAAGAGACTAGATAACAAAGTATCTAAAGAATATGCTGATAGACTTATTTATGAACTTAATATCATAAAGAAAATGGGATTTGAAGATTATTTCTTAGTAGTATGGGACTATGTTAAATTTGCTAAGAAAAATAGTATATTAGTAGGCCCAGGTAGAGGATCTGCAGCAGGTTCACTTGTTTCTTATTCACTTGGAATAACTGATATAGATCCATTAAAGTATAATTTATACTTTGAAAGATTCTTAAATCCAGATAGAGTAACTATGCCAGATATTGACGTAGACTTTGATTCAAAGAGAAAGAATGAAGTAATAGATTATGTTAAAGAAAAATATGGTTCAAAAAGAACATTAGAAATAGTTACATATTCTACATTAAAATCTAAAATGGTTTTAAGAGATGTTTCTAGAGTATTTGAGAATGCTAATACTGATAACTTTATTAAGCTATTTGATTCAAAGAAAACTCTAAAAGAAAATTTAGAAAACAAGAATATAAAATCTAGAATAGATTCTGATCCATTATTATCTAAGATATTTAATGTATCATTAAAACTAGAAGGATTAAAAAGACAAACTTCTATTCATGCTGCAGGTGTAGTAATTGCATCAAAAGACTTAGATAGTTATGTTCCAATTATTAAAAATGAAGATATAGATTTAGTAGGTTATCAAATGGATTACCTAGAAAGTCTAGGTCTACTTAAGATGGACTTTTTATCTCTTGATAATTTAACATTCATAGATAATTTAACTAATAAATTAGGTATTAATATAAAAGATATTCCATTTGATGATAAAGAAACATTTAAAGTATTTAATACTGCTAATACTGATGGAATATTCCAGTTTGAAAGTACTGGTATAAAAGAAGTTCTTAAGAAATTTAATATGACTTCATTTAATGATATAGTTGCTTTAATAGCACTATATAGACCAGGACCTATGGATAACATAGATTCATATATTAAAAGAAAAGAAGGTAAAGAAAAGATTGATTATATTGATCCTTCTTTAGAAAATATATTAAAAGAAACTTATGGTATTATTATTTATCAAGAACAAATAATGATGATAGCATCTACAATGGCTAATTATTCTATGGCTGAAGCAGACCTTCTTAGAAGAATCATGTCTAAGAAAAAAGAGGAAGCTATGAATGAAGAAAAAGATAAGTTTATTACTAAGTCAGTAGAAAATGGATACTCAAAAGAAATAGCATCTAAAGTATTTGATTTAATACATAAATTTTCTTCATATGGATTTAATAAATCACATTCAGTAGCATACTCAATAATATCTTACTGGATGGCTTATTTAAAAGCTCATTATAGAAAAGATTTTATGCTTGAAATGCTTAACTCTGTTATTAAGAATGATGTTAAAACAAAAGAATATATTAATGACCTTAGAAAATATGGTATTAATTTAATAAAACCTGATATTAGACTTAGTGAAGATAAGTATATTATTAAAGATAGTAATATTATTTATCCTCTTAGTGGTATTAGAAATATATCTGAATTACAAGTTAAAAAGATATTAGAACAAAGAAATGAAAATATGGATTTCTTTGATTATGTTAAACTACTAACAAGTGTAGGATTCACTAAAAAAGATATTACTTATTTAATTGATGCATCAGCATTTGACTATACTGGATATAATCATCAAACCTTAATAGAGAATATTGATTCTGCAATTAATTATGCAAAACTATCTAATGATCTAGATGATGATTCAATAGAAAAACCATTAATCAAAGAATTAGATGAATTTACTAAAGATGAATTATTAGATAGAGAATATAATGCATTTGGATTATATCTATTTAATCATCCAGTATTAAAGTATAAAGACAATAATATATCTACTAAAGATATACCAAGCAACTTTAATAAACAAATAGAAATATATTTACTTGTTAATAGAAAAAAACAAGTAGAAACTAAGAATAAAGATCAAATGGCATTTGTTAATGCTGAAGATGAATTTGGTTCTATTGAAGTAATATTATTTCCTAAGATATTTGAAAAGAATGTTAATATTGATAAAGGAAATATTATTAAAGTTACTTCTATAGTAGAAAGAAGAAATAGTGATTATCAGTTAATCGCAAATAACATAGAAAAGATGATTTAAGTCTTTTCTTTTTTTGTAAAAAATTATATAATTATACTAGGTGATACTATGAACAAGACTAAGATGATTTCTACAGTCGGGCCTAGTTCATTAGATAAAGAGATTATTAGGGGATTAATTAAGGGTGGAAGTGATGTTATTAGAATTAATATGTCACATTCTAATCTTGATGAGGCTAAAAAGATAATAGGCTACGTAAGGGAAATTAATTTTGAAGAAAAAATTTTAACTGGTATTATGTTAGATACTAAAGGACCTGAAATTAGAATAGGTGCTTTAGAAGAAAAGAAAGTCTTCTTACAAAAAGATAAAATTATTAGACTTTCTGAAAGTGAAATAGTAGGTAATAAAGATCTTATATCATTAAGTTCTAAAGGACTTATTTCACATATAGATATTGGGGGATATGTATATCTTGATTCCGGTAAAGTAAAATTAGAGGTTATAGAAAAAGGACCTGATATTATACTTTGTAAAATATTAAATGATGCTATTATTAACCAATATTCAATAGTTAATATTCCAAATTTAGATTATGATATTAAATTCTTATCTAATTATGATATAGAATGTATTAAATTTGCATCTGAAAATAAAGTTGATTATATAGCTTTATCTTATGTTAAAGATGCAGCAGATGTATTAGATGTTAATGATGTATTAATTGGATTAAATAATAATAATATTCAGTTAATATCTAAAATAGAAAATAAGAATGCGATTGATGATATAGAAAATATTATTAAAGCAAGTGATGGAATAATGGTTTCAAGAGGAGATCTTGGATTAGATACAGAACTTGAAAAAATTCCATCAATTCAAAAAAGAATAGTGGATTTAACTAAAAGAGAAGAGAAGATAATAATTATAGCAACTGAAATGTTAGCTTCTATGAAAGAAAATGTTAGACCAACTAGAGCAGAAGTATCTGATGTAGCTTCTTCTGTAGTAGAACAAGTTGATGCACTAATGCTTTCATCTGAAACTGCAATTGGAAAAAATCCAGTTCAAACAGTTGAAACTATGAGTAAAATTATTGAATCTACTGAAAAAGAATTAGACTATTCTAGTTATTTAAAGAGTGTAATTAATAAAAGTAATACTATATCAAAAGCAATATCTTATTCAGCAGCTACATCTGCGAATAATATAAATGCTGATGCAATAGTATGTTCTACAACTTCAGGTTTAACTGCTAAATTAATTAGTAGTTATAGACCAGGATGTCCAGTTATTGCAATATCTCCATCTGAGTATGTTGCAAGAGGACTTAGTTTAAACTATGGAATTATACCTGTTTATACTAAGATGATGACATCTACTGATGAACTTGTAGAGTTATCTAAAAAAGCATATAAAGTAATGCTTAAAAAAGATGAAGGCAAGATAGTAATTGTTGGTAGTTTTCCATTATCAGTTAATTACACAAATTACATGAAAATAGAAGAAATAAAGTAGTAAAAGTATTAGAAATATCTAATACTTTTATTGTTTATAATTAGTAAAAATGTTATAATTAATAAAGGTGATAATATATGAAAAAAAGAATACTTGGAGCAATATTACTTGTTGCAATATGTGTACCACTTACTATACTTGGTGGATACTTTTATAGTGCATTAATTGGACTTATAGCAGTTCTTGGATTATGGGAATTAAATAGTCTATATAAAAGAGAAAAAAAGTTACATATAGTATTAGAAATACTTAGTTATTTATGTTTATTAATGATAGTATTTAGTTTTGATTATATACTTTATGCTATTGCGTTAACTACAGTTATTTTTATAGCAGCTTCTATGATTACTACTAAAGAGTTTAATTTTAAGAATGCATGTCAAATTCTAGTATCTATTATATTTCTTGGAGTAGCTTTCTATATTATTAAAGATATTAGATTAGAAAGTATCCATAATTTAGTTTATGTAATACTTATTTCAGTGCTTACAGACACATTTGCATATATTGGAGGCTCTTTATTTGGATCTCATAAATTAATTGAAAGAGTGTCTCCATATAAGACAATAGAAGGTTCTATTATAGGATCTATATTTGGTACTATTGGACCAGTTATTTATTATTTATTTATGATTGATCCTGGTTGTAATGTTGTAGTATGTGTATTAGTTACATTAGCATTATCTATAGTAGGTCAAGTAGGAGATCTAGTATTTAGTTCAATTAAAAGAGAATTTGATATTAAAGATTATAGTAATATTATTATTGGACATGGAGGAATATTAGATAGATTTGATAGTTTGATATTTGTATCTATTATGTATTTTATTATTAAAGCAATTATTTTATAGGAGGATGTATGGGACATATAGTTACACTTTTAATTTTTTTACTTATTTTAGGTCTAATTGTATTTATACATGAATTTGGTCATTTTATATTAGCTAAAATGAATGGAGTTTATGTTCATGAATTTTCTTTAGGGTTTGGACCTAAACTTTTTTCCTTTAAAAGGAAAAATGATGAAACAGAATATATGATTAAACTTTTTCCATTAGGCGGTTATGTAATGCTTGCTGGTGAAGAGTATGAAGATGAAGAAGAGGAAGAAGATAAAAAAAGTAAAAAAGGTAAGAAGAAAGAAAAAGAAAAAGTAATAGTTTCTGAAAACCAAAAATTATATAACAAAAGATTTTATCAAAAGTTTTTAATTATGGTAGCAGGAGTATTTAATAACTTTGTTTTAGGATTAGTTTTATTATTTATAATGGGTCTTGTTTATGGATGTGATTATTCAAATAATAAACTAAGTAATTTACAAAAAGATTTACCATTATATGAAGCTGGTGCTAGAGATGGTGATAAAATTGTAAAGATTAATGGTCATAAGATTAAAACTGATGATGATATTATTTTATGGGTTGCTATTAATGGTACTGATAAACCATTAAATATAACTATAGAAAAGAAAGATACTAAAAAAACAGTTACTTATAAAGTTAACTCTAAAGAAGTAGAGGGTAGTGAATACTTTGGTATTTCAGTTAAATCAGGTGTTAAAAAAGGATTTATACCTTCAGTTAAATATGCATTTACTAAAACAGTATCTATATTTAAACAGTTAATTATAATAATTATAAGTTTATTCTCAGGTAAACTTGGAATAGATAGTGTATCTGGTCCTGTTGGTATTTATACTGTTGTAGATATGGCTAAAGGTAGTATGGTTATGTTATTATATTTAACAGCTTATTTATCAATTAATGTTGGATTTATGAATTTACTACCATTCCCAGCATTTGATGGAGGAAGAGCATTCCTTCTTATAGTAGAAAAAATAATAGGTAAGAAAGTACCATTAAAAGTTGAATCTATTATTAATGGTGTAGGTTTTATTTTATTAATGATATTAATGGTATTTATTACAATTAAAGACATTATTAAATTATTCTAGGGGGTTATTATGAGAATAGTTTATATGGGTACGCCTGAGTTTGCGGTAAATCCTTTAAAGAAATTAGATGAAAATTATGATGTTGTTATGGTTGTAACACAACCTGATAAAGAAGTAGGAAGAAAAAAAGAAATAAGATATTCTGAAGTTAAGAAATATGCTTTAGAACATGGTATAGAAGTATTTCAACCAGAGAAAATAAGACTTGATTATCAAAAGGTATTAGATGCTAATCCTGATGTAATTATTACATGCGCTTATGGTCAAATAATTCCAAAAGAAATACTTGAGTATCCAAAATATAAATGCATTAATATACATGCATCACTTCTTCCAAAACTAAGAGGAGGAGCTCCAATACATTGGTCTATTATAAATGGTGATTCTAAAACTGGAATAACTATTATGTATATGAATGAAAAGATGGATGAAGGAGATATCCTTTATCAGGAAGAAGTAGAAATACTAGATACTGATAACGTAGAAACTCTTCATGATAAACTAAGCGTTTTAGGATCTAAAATGATTATAGATTTTATTCCAAGATTAGAAACTGGAGATTTTATTCCAATAAAGCAAAATAGTGAAGAAGCTACTTATGGATATAACGTTACTAGAGATGATGAACATATTGACTTTAATAAAACATCTAGAGAGATATTTAATAGGGTAAGAGGATTAAATCCTTGGCCTGTTGCTTATACTACTTTAGATGGTAAAGTATTTAAAGTTTATTCATCTAGAATATCTGATAAGAATCGTAGTGGAGTTAATGGTGAAATAACTAATATCTATCCAGATGGAATAGGTGTTAAAACAAGTGATGGAGAAATCATAATAACTGAAATAAAAGAAGAGGGGAAAAATAGAATACTAGTTAAAGACTATTTAAATGGTATTCATGATAAAGACAGTTTATTACATAAAATATTTAGTTAGGAATGATATACATGAACAATATATATTTAATATATGGTAATGAAGATTATTTAATAAATAAGAATCTTACTGACATACTTAAAAGTATTGATTCAAATGATAATATTAGTAGATATAACTTAGATACTGATTCAATAGAATCAGCATTAATAGATGCATCTACTGTATCAATGTTTGATGATAAAAAAGTTTTAATTCTTGATAATGCAAACTTTTTAACTGGATCAGACTCACTTGAATCAGATACAAATCTATTAAGATACTTAGAGCATCCTTTTAAAGATGTTTATCTAATATTCATAGTTAGAAATGAAAAATTAGATGAAAGAAAGAAAGTAACTAAGGCTCTTAAGAAGATAAGTAAAGTAATAGTATGTAATAAAATAGAAAATTATGATTTAAATAATTATGTATATGAATATATAACTAGTCATGGATATAAAATAGATAGAAAAAATATAGATATAATACTTAAAAGATCATTATATAATTTATCAATTATAACTAATGAACTTGAGAAGTTATTTATATATAAGGGTAATGATAAAAATATAACTAAAGAAGATTTAGATAATGTAATATCATCAAATATAAATGATAATATATTTGATTTAACTAATATGATTGTTAATAAAGAAAAATCTAGATTAATAGAAACATATAATAACTTAATTAAAATGAGGGAAGATCCATTTAAATTAATGGTTACTTTATCAAATCAGTATAGACTTATTTTAGAAGTCAAATTAATGGTTAAAAATGGTTATAGAGATGATGAAATTATCTCTAAACTAAAAGAACATCCATATAGAATTAAACTTGCTAAAAATTCATTTGTAAGTATTGAAGAAGCAGAAAAGAAGTTAGAAGAATTATCTGATTTAAATTATAATTCTATTATTGGAAAAGTAGATTCTAATTTTGGATTTGAAATGTTCTTATTAAATTTATAAGGAGAATTATGAAAAAGAAAATCGCTATATTATCAATTATTTCTTTTTTAATTATTGTTATAGATAGAGTAGTTAAGATTATAGTTAATAGATATATTCCTTTAAATAAGAGTATTAGTGTAATTAAAAATATATTTTATTTAACTAGTGTTCATAATGAAGGTGCAGCTTTTTCTATTATGTATGGCCTTAGATATATTCTTATAGCTATATCAATTGCTTTTTTAGTATTTATAATTTATTATATGTACAAAAAGAAAAAGTATAATATAGAATTTGCTTTGATAATAGGCGGTTTAATTGGTAATTTAATAGATAGAATAGTATTTGGTTATGTAATTGATTATATTGGTGTAATTATATTTAAATATTATTTTCCAATATTTAATATAGCTGATGCTTTAATTGTTATAGGTGCCATAATCCTATTATTTAGAAAAGATGGTGATAAGAATGAAGTTAGTAGTAAGTGATAGTTTTAATGAAAGATTAGATAAATATATTTTTGAATGTGAAGATATAGATATATCTAGATCTAAGATTCAAAATCTTATTAAAACTGGTAATGTACTAGTTAATGGAAAAGAAGCTAAAAACTCATATATAGTTAATGATGGCGATGAGATAGATATTACTATGATTGATGAAGAAATGCATGTTGAAGCAGAAGATATTCCAATTAACATAGTATATGAAGATGATGATGTAATAGTTGTTAACAAACAAAGTGGAATGGTTGTGCATCCTGGTAATGGTAATCATTCTGGAACTCTTGTTAATGCACTTATGAATCATAGTAAACTTAGTACTATTAATGGAGAATTTAGACCTGGTATAGTTCATAGAATAGATAAAGATACATCAGGTTTACTTGTAGTAGCTAAAAATGATAAAGCTCATTTAGTTTTAGCAGAAGAAATAAAAAATAAACAAGTCAAAAGAAAATATATTGCTTTAGTAAAAGGAGTTATACAACATGATACTGGAACAATAGATGCTCCAATAGGTAGAGATAAGTTAGACAGAAAAAAGATGTGTGTAACACCTGAAAACTCTAAAGAAGCAATAACTCATTTTAAAGTGCTTGAAAGATTTAAAGAAGCAACATTACTTGAATGCATTCTAGATACTGGAAGAACTCATCAAATAAGAGTTCATATGAAATATATTGGACATCCAATAATTAATGATCCAGTATATCTAGGTGGTAAAAATATAGATAACTATTGTCAAATGCTTCATGCATATGAAATAACATTTATTCATCCAACTACTAAAGAAGTTATGACATTTAATGCTCCTTTAGAAGATGAGTTTAATAAAATACTAGATACATATAGATAGGAGGTTAATATGAAAAAAGTTAAGAGTCAAGATATCTTATCTATGAAACTTATGCATTATTTTATTTGTAACAAAAACTATAAACCAATAATAGTTAATGGTGTAGAAAATGAAATATGGCTTGAAAACGATAATGAAAACTATAGAATCATTAGAATAGTTTTAAATAAAATAATTAATATGGAACAATATGAATTAGATTTATTAAAAATAGATAATATACTTTCTCAAGTTAAAAGAAAAACTTTATCTATTTCTATTAAAGTATTAACATTCTATTTAAATATGGATGAAGATCTAGTAATAGAAACTGATGAAGAGAGTAAAGAAGATAGTAAGTATAAATATATTAGAGTATATAAAGAAAAAGATATTTATGATAATGAAGATATTAAGAAATACTATAGTGATATAGAAAGTAATATGACTTATGAAGAAAAAGATTTAGAGTTATTTGTTAAACTTGTTTCTGAAGTAAGTGATAATAATTTTAAAGAAAGTGAGAAGAGTGCTAAGATGTTTAAAAATAAGAATGATAAACTATTAACATTTATATTAATAGGAATTAATGTAACATTATTTATTATTATGTGTATTCTTGGTCATGCAGGTTTTCCATTATTTAGATTATCTGATTCAATTCTAAAGAAATTTGGTGCTAATGCAGGTATCTTAGTTAAAGGTGGAGACTATTATAGATTAATAGCTAGTACATTTTTACATGTTGATATAATTCACTTATTATGTAATATGTATTCATTATTTGTATTAGGACCTACAGTAGATTATTTCTATGGTAAGTTAAAGTTTATACTAATATATTTATATAGTGCAATTACTGCATCTTTAGTAGCACTTATATTCCATGGAGATAATGTATTTATAGTAGGAGCTTCTGGAGCCATATTTGGTTTACTTGGAGCGCTATTATACTTTGGATATACTTATAGAGGTTATATTGGTAATAAAATGATAGGTTCATTACTATCTGTTATAGTAATTAACTTAGCTATTGGATTTGCTATACCTGGTATTAGTAATTATGCTCACTTAGGTGGTTTAATTGGTGGCCTTGCTATTAGTTATATGTTAGGAGCAGGAGTAGAAAATAAGAAATCATCTAGAATAAGTGGAGCAGTAATACTTGCACTTTTAACAGGTTTCTTAGTATTCATGGCATTTTTTAGATAATAAAAAAGATCCTAGTTTAGGATCTTTTCTGTATTCTTAAAGTTTAACTTAGCGATTTCACTAAGTTTTTCTTTGCCATATTTTTCTACTATTTTCTTACCAGTTTCATCTACTACTGTTGAAGCTCCTAGTGGTAAAGAAGTACCTGCTTTCTTAGATAATTTTTCCATTTCTTTTAAGAACATATATCTAGATATTATTGATGATACTCCAACTGATAAACATTTATCTTCAGCTTTAGTAGTAAATGTTATTTTTCTAAATACATTTTCTTCGTTCTTTAAATAACCATAATAATTTCTCTTTGGTGTAAATTGATCTATAACAACCATATCATATGAATAATTACCTTGTTTTAATAAACCTAGTATACATTTATTATGAAGAATAGATTTAATTTTATTCATGTTGTTACCAGTATCTTGCATCTTATTATATTCTTCATTAGTTAATATATATGAATAATGAGGAATCTTTTCAATAAGAGTAGGGGCAATCTTTTCTATTTTTTCATCAGTAACTTTTTTAGAATCTCTAACTCCTAGTTCTTCTAAGAATGTAATATCTTTTCTATCTACAAAGGAAGCTGTAACTATAATAGGTCCAAAATAATCTCCTGTACCAACTTCATCTGATCCAATAGATGAGATAAAGTAGTAATCAGTATTATCTATTTCTTCCTTCTTTTCTTTTTTTTCTTTTTCTTCTGGATAAGAACCAGTAAGTATCTTTTCAGTTTCTTTCCAATAATTAGCATCTACATCAGCTGATACACCTTGAAATACTACTTTACCAGATTCATAAAGAGTAACTACTGTATCTTCTTCATCTGCTTGAAATATAGCATACATAGGAGTCTTATCTCTTTTTTTATCTTCAAAATGTTTAATCATTTCTTCTTTTAATTTGTCACTTACTTTAAATGATATAGTCATGTTAACACCTCTATGTATATTTTATCATATTTATTAGATAAATTGTTAAAAATATAATATAATATTAGTAGAGGTGTGATATATGAATTATGTAGATATTATTATTTTAATGGTTATATTAGCGGGAGCTATTATAGGATTTAAAAGGGGAGTATTAAAACAATCAGTTTTAACTATAGGAATGATTTTAGTAGTAGTATTATCATTCTTACTTAAGAATCCTTTATCAACATTCCTATATAGTAGACTTCCATTCTTAACATTTGGAGTTTTATATGATTATACAGTATTAAATATACTTGTATATGAATTTATTTCATTTATGATTTTATTCTTACTATTTAGTATAGTATTTGGATTACTTGTAAAGGTTAGTTCTAAACTAGAAGAATTCTTTAAGGATACTGTAATACTTGCTATACCATCTAAAATACTTGGTATGATTCTAGGAGCAGTTGAATATTATTTTATTACATTTATAGTATTATTTATATTATCTGGTCCAATTGTATTCTCAGAAAACTTTCATCAAATTAAACCTGTTACAAACTCTAAAATAGCAGGTTATATGTTAAAGAAAACTCCAGTATTATCTTACTATACAAAAAATACATTAAAGTCTATTGAAGAATTAGTAGATATATATAAAGAAAAAGATAAAGTTTCTACAGATGAATTTAACTGTAAAGCTATTAAAGTAATGAAAAAAGATAAAATTGTTAGTGATGATTCTATTGATTATTTAGAAAGTCATGGAAAAATAAAAAGATGTGAATAATTCACATCTTTTTTATATACCCCTATAAATATCTTTATACTTATATGGATCTTTAGGATCAATTCTGTCATAGAATAGAATACCATTTAAATGATCAAATTCATGTTGAAATACTATAGCTAGTTCTTCTCTAAATCTTTTTTCTATTTTGTTACCATCTATATCATAATATTCAACACTTATTCTAGCACTTCTTGGAACAATTCCATCTATTGGTCTATTAATAGATAAACATCCTTCTCCTTCAGATACATATATTTTTTCCTCTGATTCACTAAGTATCTTAGGATTAATAACTGTATATGTTTCAAACTTTCCTTCTTCATATTCATATACTATTACAAATATTCTTTTAGCTATACCTAATTGTATAAGAGAAAGTCCCATACCAGGTCTTAAATCATATTTCTTAGCATATTCATCTATTTGACTAAGTCTAAGCATTTCTATAGAGTCTTCTATAGTTTTTTTAGTCTTATCATCTAAAGGAAAAGTAACTTCTTTACTTACTAATCTAATTCTTTTATCAAATTCATCAATAACATCTTTAGTTGTTAGCATAGTATCACCCCAAATCACACAAGTATTTTATCATATTTTTTAAAAAAATCAAATTAAAGACAGTGTAAAGTCCGTAGAATAATAAATATAAAACATGATATTATTATATTAGAGGTAGGAATATGAGAAGATTAATAAACAAATTAGACAAAGTTTTATTGATTTCTAGTATTATTTTATTTGGATTTGGTTTATTTATGATATTTGATGCTTCTTCTTTTAAATCTATATCTGAAGGAGTAGCACCAACTCATTATTTATTTAGACAAATCCTTTTTATGGTGCTATCTATTATAGTTACTATTATTGTTATATTATATCCTACAAGAAAATATAAAAAATGGGCTTTACCAGTAGCCATAGGTATAATTATATTACTTGGCTTATTATTTGTATTTGGTGCTAAAGCTAATGGTGCTAGATCTTGGTTTCCAGTAGGGCCATTTACTGTTCAACCATCAGAATTTGCAAAAATAGCTATTATTATATTTTCTGCTTTTGTATATGGTGCAGTTTCTAAAAATCCTACGTTAAATAACTTTAAAACATCATATGCAATAATAGCAGGTGCTATTATGACTGGACTAACTATTGCACAACCAGATGCAGGAACAGGTTTAATATTATTTATAATAACAACTAGTTTATACTTCATGTCACCAGTTCCTGTTAAACATAAACTAAGAGCATCTTTAATTGGAATAGGTGCTTTAATAACAGTTATAGGACTAGTTTTAATAATTAAAGGTAATGTATTTAACTCTATGCAAATGGCTAGATTTAACTTCTTAAAACCATGTACTAGATATCAAGAAAATACAGGTTACCAAGTATGTAATGGATATATAGCTATTAATAATGGTAAATTAATATCTGTTTCTCCTGGTAATAGTAAACAGAAATACTTATATTTACCAGAAGCTTATACAGATTTTATATTCCCAATTATAGTAGAGGAATTTGGTTTAATACCTGCAATACTTGTAATATTAATTTATGTATTAATTATATATAGAATTATATTAGTAGGTAAGAAAGCTACAAATATTCATAATCAAATACTGTGTTATGGTGTGGCAGTATTCTTATTTTCACATATAATTATTAATTTAGTTGGAGTATTAGGCATTTCACCTTTAACAGGAGTTCCTCTTCCTTTCTTAAGTTATGGTGGATCATTTGCATTAACAGTATCTACTTCGCTTGCTATAGTTCAAAGAGTATCTATAGAAAACTATGATAGTTTAAAAAGAAAAGTATTAAATTAAAGGAATAACACTTTCTAAAAGAGAATAAAACTTTTAGGAGGTGTTTTTATTATGAAAAACAAATTAAAAATTATATTAGTTTTATTTACTATATTAGTTATTGTTATATCTATTTATTATAATCCTAAAGAAGTTAAAGCTGATGATGATGTAGTTATTCATAACTGTTTTGT
>CAMYZQ010000023.1 GCA_947303895.1 uncultured Bacillota bacterium
TTCATCTAGATACTTATTATAATCACCATTATCTATTTTTAAGTTAGTTTCTAAATGAGTTAAGTTATCTTTTTCTTTACCTATCTTACTAACTAAGTTTTCAATTTCTAGTTTTAAACTATCAACTTTATTCTTTTCTTCATAATACTTGTTAATAATAGCTTCCTCATCTTTAGAAATAACATTATTAACAACATTTTCATTATTACTAAGTTCAAGAATAATACTTTCTTTTCTAATATCTAATTCAGACTTCTTATTCTCTTTTTCTCTTAATAAATCACTCTTTATATTAACTGATGATAATATCTTGTTCTTTTCATCATTTAAACGGCCAAATTCAGTGTCTAATTGATTAATTTTATCTTCTACTATAGATAGATCATTTTGCTTCTTATTTAGGTCTTTAAGTACATTTTCTAGCTCATATTTTTCTGATATTATACTAGTCTTATTCTTAATAGAACCACCAGTAAGAGATCCTCCTACATTTACTACGTTTCCATCTAAAGAAACAACTTTATATTTATTATTAATTGCTTTAGATATCTTAGTACCTGCATCTATATCAGTAGATATAATTACATTACCTAAAAGATTATGCATTACATTTTTATACTTAGTATCATATTTAATTAAATTTGATGCTATATCTACAAAGCCTGTAATCCTCTTAACTTCATTATATGAATCTACATCTATAGATCTAGCTTTAATAACATCAAGTGGATAGAATGTTGCTCTACCTAAGTTATTATTTTTTAAATATCTAATAGCATCTTTAGCTTCGCTATCATTTTCACATACTATGTAGTTAATAGCTCCACCAAGTGATGTTTCAATAGCAGTAGCATACTCTTCTTCAGTTTCAAATAACTTACCTACTGTTCCATACATATTAGATAGTTTTGGATTATCTAATACATTCTTAACAGATGAAGGCATAGCTAAATTATTTTCTATTGAGTTAGCTAATACTTCTTTTCTATGATTTAAAGTAGTTATTTCTCTAACTAAATTAGATGAACTATTTAATAAATCTGTCTTTTCTTTATCTAATTTAGTTAATTCATTTACTTTGTTAGTTAAAGATGTACTTAATTCTTTTCCATCTTTTTGGGCACTTTCTATTTCTTTATTTAATAAATCAAGTTCATTATCTACAGATAATAATTGTTCTTTTAAAAGAATAATATTATCATGTAATTTCATATCTTCAGAGTTATATTTGCTTCTTTCACTAATTAGGTTCTTTTCTCCTTGATATTTTTGCATTAATGAAGTACTCTCTACTAATTCTTGTTGTTTAGCATATAAATCATCATTTAATTTATTGATTTCTACTTTTAATGTTTCTATTTTACTTGATTCTAAAGAAGAACTAGATAGTAATGCAGATATTTTATCATTAAGCATTACTATATTATCTTTAGCTTCTTTATATTCAATATTATATTTATCTATATCATTAACTATTAATGCTACTTCTACTTGCTCTAATTGTTTTTTATCTTCTAAATATATTTTAGCTTTTTCAGAAGCTTCTTTTAAAGGACCAACTCTACCTTCTAATTCATCAATAATATCGTTAACACGGTTTAAATTATTATTTGTTAGAGTAATCTTTCTTTCAGCTTCTTCTTTTCTCTTTTTATATTTAAGCACTCCAGCAGCATCTTCAAATATAATTCTACGGTCTTCTGGCTTAGATGAAAGTATGTTACTAATATCACCTTGAGAAATAATATTAAATGATTCTTTAGATGCACCTGTATCTCTAAATAGTTCTAATATATCTTTTAATCTACATTTCTCATTATTTATATAATATTCGTTTTCACCGGACTTATAAATTGTTCTTTTGATTTCTATTTCGTCTTGGTCTAAAGCTAAATATCTATCTTTGTTATCAAATATTAATGTAACAGATGCATAGTTAGCAGCTTTTCTAGATTTAGATCCGGAGAAAATGACATCACTCATTGATCCTTCACCACGAAGAGATTTAACTGATTGTTCTCCAAGAACCCATCTAACAGCATCTACTACGTTACTTTTACCAGAACCATTTGGACCTACAACTCCTGATATTTTATCAGTAAAATCCATAGTTATTGGTTCACAAAACGATTTAAATCCTATTGCCTTTAAACTTTTTAAATACATACTTCATCGCCTATCTATCATTTAACTAAGTAATATTGTACCATATAAAACAATAAAAAAAAAGAACAATATGTTCTAATTTGCTTTATTTAATGCATCTTTAGCTGCTAATTGTTCTGCTTCTTTCTTAGAAGATGCTGTACCTGTTCCTAAAACTATATCATCTACTTTAACAGTAACAGTAAATATTTTTTCATTAGCAGGTCCTTCTTCATTAATTACTTCATATACAGTAGATTTTTTATCTGTTTGAACATATTCTTGAAGAATAGATTTATAATCTTTTAAAAATTCATGATGATTACCTTCTACAAAAGGAATAACTATATCATAAACAATTTCTTTTACTTTATCAAAACCATATTTTAAATAAGTAGCAGCTAAAAAAGCTTCAAATAGATCTGCTACTATTGAAGGTTTAGTTCTACCACCAGTAGATTCTTCTCCCTTACCTAGTTTTAATAACTTATCTAAACCTAGTTCTAAACTATATTCATTTAATGCATTCTCACATACGTAAGAAGCTCTAAGTTTAGTCATTTCTCCTTCTGTTAATGATTCATTTACATATAAATATTCTGAAACTATAAAATCTAGTATTTTATCTCCTAAAAACTCTAATCTTTCATAGTCTTCAGTATCATTTTCATTAGCATATGAAGAATGTGTAAATGCTTTCTCATATAATTCATCATTAATATCTATATTATATTTTTCAAATATATCCATTTAAATCACCTAAAGTAATTTTAACATAAAACTTTAAAGTATTCCATAATTAAATAATTTATGATAAAATTATTTTGGTGAATATATGAAACATGTTATGATATTTTTAATCAATATATATCAAAAAATACCTGGAAGTTTTCATGATGCTTGCAGGTTTACACCAACATGTTCAGAGTATTCTAAAATATCATATGAAAGATTTGGATTCTTTAAAGGAACTTATTTAACTATTAAAAGATTATTTAGATGTGTTCCATGGAATAGAGATAATCCATATGATCCAGTACCAATCAAGGAGGAAAAATGAAAAAGATTTTAATTTCAGTG
The DNA here is from genome assembly GCA_947303895.1 of uncultured Bacillota bacterium. GTDB lineage: Bacteria > Bacillota_I > Bacilli_A > RF39 > UBA660 > RUG13038. Next base: position 3,226 of record CAMYZQ010000023.1, read on the forward strand.
GGTTTAATTTTAGGAGCATTATTCTTAACAGGATGTGATGCCATTAATAATATGGAAAATATAACAATATATACTAGTTCTTATCCAATAGAATTCGTTACTAAAAAATTATATGGAGACCATGCTAAAGTATATAATATGTATCCACAAGGAATTGATTTAAATAACTATAAATTAACAGATAAACAAGTATCTGACTATGCTAATTCAGATTTAATTATTTATAACGGATTATCAGATGAACAAAAATATATAGTTAAAATGATTAATAAGAATAATAAATTAAAGATAATTGATGCTACATCTAAAATAGAATATTCAAGTAGTATTGATGAAATATGGATTAACCCATCTAACCTACTTAAAATTGCTAAGAATACTAAAGACGGTTTAGATGAATATATTAATTCTAATCTAGTTAAAGATGAAATAAACACTAATTATGAAGAATTAAAAGTAGAAATATCTTCTATAGATGCAGATTTAAAAGAAATGGTTGAAAATGCATCTGATAAAACTATTGTTACTTCATCTAACAAATTAAATTTCTTAACTAAATATGGAATGAATGTTATATCAGTTGATGAATCAACTTTAACAGATAAAACACTTAGTGATGCTAAAAAAGCTTTACAATCCGATTCTATTGGTTACCTATTTGTTATTAAAGGCGAAGAAAATTCTAAAACTGTAGAAGATCTATTAAATGAAATATCTGGTATTCAAACATTAGAAATTGATACATTAGCTAATATCTCTACTGAAGATAAAAATGATGGTAAAGATTATATCTCTATCATGAATGAAAACATAGATAAATTTAAACAAGAATTATATTAATTCTTGTTTTTTTATGCACAAAAAAACTAGTCATTTGACTAGTATTTTTTAAATGGCGGAGTGGGAGGGATTTGAACCCTCGCACCAGTTACCCGGTCTACATCCTTAGCAGGGACGCCTCTTCAGCCTCTTGAGTACCACTCCAGCTGACTACTTAATTTTAACATTTTATAAGAATAAAAGCAATAAAAAAACTAACATAAATGTTAGTTATTTTCATATGGTGACCTATACGGGATTCGAACCCATGAATGCCGCCGTGAAAGGGCGGTGTGTTAAGCCACTTCACCAATAGGCCAAATATAAATGGTGGACCTAGATGGACTTGAACCATCGACCTCACGCTTATCAGGCGTGCACTCTAACCAGCTGAGCTATAGGTCCATAATAAGCTTCCCCATTGCTTTATAATTCTACCTTATTTAAATCTATTAGTCAATAGAAAAATTAAAAAAATAAATGGTGGACCCTTAGGGATTCGAACCCTAGACCCACTGATTAAGAGTCAGTTGCTCTACCAACTGAGCTAAGGGTCCGTCATACAAACATAATTATATCATAAATAATTAATTTGTAAACAAAAAGAAGATATTATTTATCTTCTTTTTTACATTTAGTTTTTGTTAATATTCCAATATTAATAAATGATGGACAAACAATAACTGTTTTACAAGTATCTTCTACTCTATCAATTGCTTTAAGCATAGTTTCCTTATCATTAGAATTACAATTATCAATAGCCTCCAATATAGAATTTTTTACTAATTGTTCTGGAATATAATACTCGTTTACACATCTATTAATCATATCACTCTTTAATCTAAATATTTGATCTCTTGTATCAACTAAACCACATTTATATAATCTTACTAATAAAAATATATAATTAATATTTGACATCTGATTTTTAAAATTATCATCTTTAAAAGCCTTAATAAATGTTTCTAAATTTTCTAATTGCTTATCAGATAAACACTTAGTATGAGACTCTGTTGTATAAGAATCATAAAAATAATATGTCATCATGGTAGCAGTATAAGGAGAATATCCTCTTACTATTAATTCTCCTACATACATTTGATCCAAGTTTAAAAAGTTTAATACTTTATATAATCCACTTGTATTTTTATGAGTTCTAGTTTTTAAGAAATTAATCATTTCTTTTAAATATTTAGGATTTCTTCTTGCTTCATATTTTAGTAGTGCTTCTCTTATGATATTGTTATTGATTACAACTCTAGGTTTTCCTTTATGAGCATGACCTTCACCTATTTCTTTATTTTTAACTTCAATAATCCTATTAATTAATCCTGTAACTTCAATATAATCGTAGTTTCTATCAAGGCAGTAATCAAATAATAATTCATCCCCTATTTTTAAATTAGGATCTAAAAGGCTTATAAAAACTATTTCTAATGCTTTTTTAACACCAGATAATTTTTCTAACTTTTTTAATAAACCATTAAATAATCTATAATACTCAATTCCTGATAAAGAACTAAGTTTAATTAATGATAAGCCTTTATAATTACAATCTTTAGAAATTAATGGTTGAATTGCATTAACACAATATTCCATAACTTGTTTTGCTTTAAATTTAGGATGTTTAGCTTTTATAGTTGTATAAAAAGATTTAAACGTTCCTGGTTTAATACCGTTTTCTCTACAATAATCAAACACTGGTTGACCTTTATAGAATAATAATATAGTTTTTTTATGTTCAGCACAGTATATAGCCATTTCAATTATTTCAGACATAGTATAACCTGATAACTTACTAGCATTATTATCTATATACATAATTACTGAATAAGCATTAATATTATTTTCATTTAAATAATCAATAAGTCTTTTGCCTTTATATTTTAATCTTTCATAGATTTCATATTTAGTAAAGAATTCTGTATATAATTCTTGCATAGTAACATTTTGCCCGACTTTTTTCAAATTTTTCTTTTTAATGCTAAGAGTCTTATATAAAATGGCATTATCAATATTTTTGTTTTTACATACTGTAGGAATTTCTTCACCTTTATAAAAATAAATAGATTTTGGTCCATGTTTCTTAGGAACTTTTGGAGAATAAAACTTTACAGCTTTTTCAATAATTTCATCTAAAGACAATTTACATTTATAAACTAAATTATATTTTATTTTATCTAATACATCTTCATAACTAATAGAAACTGATTCACAGTATTCTTTTAAAATCATTCCATTATACATTAACTTTGATTCATCTAAATTATCTAATAAAAACTTATTATTAATAGAATTTAAAAATTCAATAGAAGCCTCTTTCGATGGATAAACTATTTCATTAAATGGTTTTGCCTTTTTAGAATTATTAATTCCATATTTAATAGCATCCTCAATTAAAAGTTCAGAAACATTAGTTTTATCACCAACTCTTGAGATAATATATAAAATAACTAAAAAATATTTTATTTTGTTTCTATAACACAATAATTTAAGATTTGAATCTTTATATGATAATTCATCATACTTTTCAATTTTATCTAATAATTTAGATATATACTTTTGTTTGTCGTCAATTATTCTTTCATCATATAAATTATCAACATGTTTAGTTATTTCTCTAAATTCTATAAAAGTTCTATGGCAATACTCTGCAAGATCATAATTTTTATATTTAAAATCATGTTTATCCATATATCCCATAAAAATCCCCCTTTTTCAAAAAGTTCACTTATTATAACACACATTATTGAAAAATAAAAATTTTTTTTATAATATATTTTTAGGTGATTTTATGAATGAAGAAAATCTAGTTAAATACTATAATAAATTTAACGAAGATAAGAGATTAAATACTAAACATGGACAAATTGAATTTAGGACTGCTATTTACTATATAGATAAATATATTAAGAAAAATGATAAGATACTAGATATTGGAGCAGGTACAGGTAAATACTCTATTTACTACTCTAACCAAGGCTTTGATGTAACAGCAGTAGAACTAGTTAAACATAATTTAAAAGTAATAGAAAAGAATAATAAAAATATTAAATGTATTTTAGGAAATGCTATAGATCTAAGTAAATTACCAGATAATAGTTTTGATATTACTCTATTATTTGGTCCTATGTATCATTTAATATCTTACGAAGATAAATTAAAAGCATTAAACGAAGCTAAAAGAGTTACTAAGAAAAACGGTTATATTTTTATTAGTTATTGTATGAATGAATATGCGGTCATAACACACGGATTTTTAGATAATAATATAATTAATGAGATTGATAATAAACGTGTAAATAAAGACTATAAAATTACCCCTAAAGAGGATGATTTATATTCATTTGTAAGATTAGAAGATATTAATCAATTATTAAAGAATTCTGGTTTAAAAAGAGAAATAATTTTATCTCAAGATGGATGCAGTGAATATATTAAAAAGTCTATTAATAAGATGAATAATAAAGAATTAGAATTATTCTTTGATTATCATTTAAAAACATGTGAAAGGCCTGAATTGCTAGGAGCCGGAAGACATATATTAGATATATTAAAAAAGAACTAAATAGTTCTTTTTTTATGTTATAATAAAAATATACTAGGAGGCATATATATGAAGATAATTATTAATAAGAATACTCCAAAAGATATAATTATATATACTAAAGATATATTAAATGGTTTAATTAAAAAATTAAATAATACAAGTGATAAAGAATCAAGACAAAAGATCATTGCATCTTTACTTGCCCTATCTACTTTTATATCTGGTGGTGTTATTATAGCTGCTAAAAATGCAGATGATGCCAAAGAAGATGAAAATATACCTCAAGTAATAGAACTACCTATAGATGATTTAGAAATAGAACAAACTAATCCTACTCCGTTTATAGTAGAAAAAGAAGAACCTACTTATACTTATGAAGAATCTAGTGAATATATAGTAGACTCTAGAAATAATATAGGAGAACCTAAAGATGTAGATAGTGCTATTAAACTATATACTGATATATTTGAAGTTAGAAAAGGTCTTATAGATCAAATAGTATATGACAAAATATATAATAATCCAGACTTTTATAGTGATTATACATTAGATGGTGTTAGATATCCTAATATGCATGAAGCTATATTCTTTACAGTACTAGATATAGTTTATCATCCAGGTAAATATGGATATAATAATGAGGAACTTAGATCATATGAAGACTGGGAAACAGATTTAACGGCAGAAGAAATGACATATATCTTCTCAGAATACTTTGATATAAACCCATTCTTTGTTCAAAGTATTGAATATACAGAATGTGGAACTAGAATGGATAGTATAGATTATCTAGAAAAGAATAATCCAGCAGGTATTGGACCTCATAATACATTTAGAAATAAAGCAACTGGTATTATATATCTATGTTATATTCTAAGTGAAAACTATAATATAACTAGAGATTCAGGTTTAGAAGATCTTCAAAGAATATCTGGCCTATATTGTACAGATGGAACAGAAACTTGGAGAAATAATTCTAAAGAATTCTATAATACATTAACTAATAATGGATTTCTATATATGAGAAGAAATGATAATATAGACTTTGTTATAGATGATATAACATATGACAATTATATAAATAGTAATAATAAAAAGATGGATTAATTATCCATCTTTTTTACTAAACCATATTAACCCTCTTTAGTTAGTAATGTTATTACTCTATTATCAAGTTTTAAACTATTATAAAACTCTATAAATCTATCATACGACAAATTTTTAATACTATCAACATAATCTATCTCTTCTCTATATAAAATTATATTATTAGCTAGACAATTATAATAATGATATTTATCTTCATCACTTACTAATATATCTGATAATCTAGCTCTTTTATATAATTCAAAATCTTTTTCATCAAATTTATTAATCTTTATTTCTTTTTCAAAAGCTTTTATAAACTTATCTTTATCTGTTATATAGAAATAAAAATTCATATTAAATAAACTTTTAATCTCATTTTGAAAAGCATAGAATACATCAATACCATAGTTAAATAATAATATTCCATCTTTTTTATTATCTTCATAGAAATTAGTTTTAGCAGAAAATTTATAATTATATAAATAATTCAAATATGAATTAATCTCAAATACAGAAAAGTCTTTTAACTGTTCTTTATAATTAATTATTAACATATCACTTTCAACTGTATTTTTAACTAATTTATCTTCTCTTTTTCTAACACTTACTAAATCATCTGGTATAAATAATTTAGTTTTATTTTTATGTTTTCTAATCTTACTATATATTCTTTTTATATAATTAATCATATCAGTTTCATCTAATGGGCCTGTTATAACTATTATCTTTCTATCATCACTATAAAATGCATCATAACATAATTTTAACATATCATAATCAAGCATTTTAGTAGTTTCTTCTGTTCCTATAGGGCTTAAAGATTCATGTTCAAAATTAAACCCTTTATATGAATCTAATAATGATAATAACATTGCTTGAACTTCAGGTCTATTATCAAATATCTTAGTTTCTTCTTCTATAGCAGGAGAAACTTCTTTAATTGCTTTAGTATCAAATACTGGATTTTCTAAACTATCAATTAATTTATAAATTGATGATTTTACTTTTTTAGTTCCAGTAAAATAAAATGATGTAGATTGTAAATCTGTAGTAGCATTAGCAAAATAATTTAAATCTTTAAAGTAATGATATAAATTACCATACTTAGATTGTTCTAAAAGCATATGCTCTAAGAAATGAGCACATCCAGGTAATACTTCATAATCTTTACCATCATAATTAAACTTATAGAATTCTCCAGAAGATCCATAATCTACTGTATATGATACAGAATATTTCTTCATAGTTTTATCACCATGAACATATAATCTTATTCCATTATCTAAAACTATCTTTTTAAATCTATTCATCTTTATCACCTACGTAGAAATATATATTTTCATTTTCTAAATTATCAAATAACTCTAATATATCATTAGTAGTAATTTGATTAATCTTTCTAATTAATCCTGAATCTGTTAAATCATCTCTATAAATATAACTATTTACTTTACCAAATACATTAGATGGTAATTCATCAGATAAATATACAGTTTCTTTAATCTTACTCTTTGCATACTTTAATTTTTCATCAATAATCTTTTTATTATGTAAATCAGAGAATAATTCTTTTATGGCTTCTATAGTTTTATCTTTATTCTTTCTATCAATATAGGCTTCTATAGCAAATATACCAGTATCTGGACTAATATATGACATAGATGAATAAACAAGGCCATATTTAGTTCTTAAAATCTCCATTAATAAACCATTACCACTATTAAGCATATGATTATTAATCATAGAATAACATTTATTAGAGAATTTCTTTCTATCTTTAATATTATAAGTAAAGTATAAAATAGATTGACTATAATCTTTAGATATATATTCATTATATTCACTCTTAAGATTAATAGTTACTTCATAATCTACTTTCTTATTAATACTATTTTTAAACTTAAATTTACTTAATACTTTATTTATTTGTTCTTTAGTATAATTACCTACAAATACAGTTTTATAATGACTTTCTAATAACATATTATAAAAATCTATTAAATCTTTATCAGTTATACTATTTAATTCTTCTTCTAATTCTTCTTTAGAATCATATAAGAATCTATTAGATATTGCTTCTTTTTGTACAACCTTCTTATATCTATTATATGAATCATAATTAAACTCTTTAACCATATTTATATAGACATTATATATATCTTTTTTAATAGTATCTAATCTATCGTGATCTAACTTACCATCAATAAAATATGGTTTATAAAATATATCTGAAATAAACTCTATTGCATCATCAAAATAATCATCTTTAACAGCTTTAGGATCTATTATGTTAAAAGTAAAATATAATAAAGAATCTTTATCATAGTTAGAACTATAAGAAGATAAACCAATATTATATAGTTCTCTTCTTTTATCATCTATATCTTTTCTTGTTTTATATATACTATTTATTGTACACATATACTTTGATAAAATATCTGCTTTTAAATCATTTAATCTAGTAGATTCATAGATAAATGATAAATCAAAGTATAAAGTTACTCCAGAATCATCTTTATAAAAATATGTATTCTTATTAATTTTTTGTATATCTTTTTTATGCATAATATTCACCTATAACATATTATAACAAAAAAAGTGCCATAAGACACTTTTAATTATTAATTATTTCAACATTTAGTTTTTTATCTACAATTATTTCATATACTTGTGTATCAATAGTTTCTTTATTTTCTATTGTTTTATTGTAATTACAAATACATCTAGTATTACCAGGTTTTAATCCTTTAATCAAATAACGTATTTGTACTTCACCACCATCTACCTTAGGTTGCATATTCTTACTGTAGACATGTTCGATGGTAGCAATATCTTCATCATTAATCTTACAATTCCATTCATATGGAACACCAGCTGTTGTAGATAATACTATATTATCTTTATGATTCTTACCACTAAAGTATTTAAGGATAACACCGCATAGTAAAATAGCAACTGCTATTACAGCAATAACAATGATAACAATTTTAGTTTTTCTCTTCATATTACTACCCTCCTATATTTTGATTATAACATATTATTTAAAAATTTTAATAAGTTTTTCTTTAATTTGTTCTTTATTAAATGGTTTAGCAATATAATCATTAAATCCATCACCTATATATTTTTCTTGAGAACCTGCTACTGCATCTGCTGTTAAAGCAATTACTGGAGTATCAAATCCGGGTATTTCTCTAAGTTTACTAAATGCTACTTCACCATTCATATTAGGCATCATAATATCCATAAGTATTAAATCATATTTATTACCAGATTTAATTTTATTAAGACATTCTTCACCATCATAACATTCATCAATTTCAAAATTGAAACTAGATAATGCTTTTCTAGCAACTTTAATATTAAGTTTATTATCATCTACTACTAGTAATCTCTTATGACCAAAGTCCACTTCTTTAGAAGTTATTTCAGTAAATGCTGGTTCTTCTGGGGCATCCAACTTAGATATTGTTTGATGAATATGAACCATAAACATAGATCCTTTACCATATTGTGATTGAACATTAATTTTACCACCCATCATACCAACTAATCTCTTAGTAATAGCAAGACCTAAACCAGTTCCTTCGGTTGTAGTATTCTTTTCAGCATCTAGTCTATCAAATTTATTAAATAATCTATTAACTTGTTCCGCTTTAATACCTTTACCTGTATCTCTACAAATAACTATTAAAGTACAATCATTTTTACTTAGATCATTAATACATTTAAAGCTAAGATTTACTTCACCTTTATCAGTATACTTAATAGCATTAGAAAGCAAATTATTAATTATTTCTTTTACCTTACCTTTATCACCATATAATTCATATGGAATATCAGGAGCTATATATAAATTAAATTTAATTGGTTTATCTCCAATACGTGTTTCGGTAACCTTACACATATTAGTAATTTCTGCTCTAAAGTTATATGGAGCATTAACAAGTTCCATTTTTTCTGCTTCTATCTTATTAATATCAAGAATATTACCTACAATTTCAAGAAGTGTTTGAGAAGCACTAACTATATCGTTAGAGTTTTCAATAACTTCTGGTGGACATTGTTCAGCATAAGATAAATTATCTTCAGAAAGTCCAACAATAGCATTTAATGGAGTTCTAATTTCATGTGACATAGAACTAAGGAAATCTGTCTTTGCCCTATTTGCTTTCTCTGCTTGCAATTTAGCAACACTTAATTGTTGTAATAACCTAATATCTGGATTCTCAATTGTAAAATACATAATTATAACAATTAAAGAATAAACATAACCAATTAAGAATAATTGTGGGAAAAATACACCAAGAAGTATATCTAATCCTCCAAATCCTAATAACGAATATACAGGAGTAAATTTAGCAGATGTTATTTTCTTTCTATTTGCAATACATATTGCTATATCTAATACAGTATAAAAAACGCAAATAACATAAGTTAAGATAATACTAGGTCCTTGTGGAGTTACTATATTATCATTAATATTATATTCAATTGGTAATAAAAGACCCCCTACAAACATTATTGCACTAAAAATATTAAGAGCCTTTTTTAAACCTTTATTAACATCACATATATTCATTAAATAATTAACAAATAAACAACTCCATACCATGTAATAAGCCGAAGTTAATTTTGATGCTAATCTATATATATGATCATTCAAATCAGCTCCATTCATATACCAAAAACAAGTTCCTATTTCTAGAGCTAAACCTATTAAAGTTACCGTTAAAATTCTTGAATAAGTTTTAGTTTCAATATTTTCTACTCTTTCTTTAATAAAGAATAAAACTGCTAGTATTCCAATTATAATAAAGGTACTAATTGAAAAGTATACACCTATTGTCATTGTATCACCCCATACTATAATAATTATATCATAAAATTGTAAATAAAAAACAAAAAAATATAAGGAGTATAAACTCCTTATATTGCTTTTAATCTTAATTCTTTTGCTTTAGATATATCAATCTTTCCATCTTCTAAATCTTTAGCATCTTTTTCTTTATAATATCCTATATTAATCTTAGAATTAGACATTCTTTCTAACGGTTTATCATAGTAAACTATAGAGCCTGGAAGCCAGTTAATATTATGGTTAGCTAAAACTACAGTTTCTATTTTCTTTTCTAATTCTTTAATATCAGTATCAGGATTAGCTAAAGAAATATGATATCTTGGTACATGTTGTACCATTGCATCAGAAATTGGTGTAACAACTACTTCTTTTATCTCAGGAATAGTCATTAATGTTTCTTCTAGTTTTTCAGAATATATATTATCACATCCAGAAACGAAAATTCTCTTTGTTCTTCCTACATATTCATACTCACCATATTCATCTTGTCTAACTATATCTAACATACGTAAACATCTATTACCATTTTCATCGTAGTAAAGTACTCTATCAGTTTCTTCTTTGTTGTTATGGTAACCAAGCATAATTGTATCACCATATGCAATTAATTCACCATCTTCTCCTGGTTTAACATCTTCTTTTGGAATTTCAGATGCTATAGCTTTTTCATCACATGGTTTAATTACCCTAATACCAACAGTTGATAAAGGTTTACCAATTGTGTTTTTATGGTGTTCTTTACCATTATTTGCTATTATTGCAGCAGAAGTTTCAGTACTTCCAAGTGCATCACTATATACAGCGTCACTACCACAGTATCTAAGACCATCATTAATTGCATCTACTGTAATTAATTTTCTAGCCTCACCACCAGATGTAGCATAATGTAACTCAGTAAGTGACCCTTCTTTTAATTGGCTACTTCTTACATATTTTCCATCACTTGTTTCTTCAGCAAATGTTATCCAGTGAACTGGTCCACCAACAGCAGCATTGGCATGTGTTCTTATTAGCTCTGGAATAAAGTCACTAGGCATAGCCTTAAGAGTTAGAGCATATTCCATATTATTACATAACGCAAAGTGTAAGATAGATCTACCAAAAGCCATACTACAGAAAGGAATATTTCCTAAGTGAATCATTCCTGGTTCTGCATGGTATAAAGAATTCATACCTTCAACTACAGCATTAAAACTTTGTTCAGCTAAGTCTACACCCTTATGGTTACCAGTTGAACCACCAGTAAACATAATATCTCCAACAGCATCTTTTACAAATCGTCCTCTTGGATATGTTACATCACTATAGTCTTCTTTAAGTAATGATCCCAAATTATTTTTACCTGATAATTTAAAATTACCTTTTAATAATAAATCTGTATTATATAATGCCTTAAACTTTCTAGTTTCTGGAGTATTTGGAGCAGATTCAAATGGTGAAAATAATATTGTAGAGAAATCTAAAGCCTTTTCCCAATTTTTAAAGTTGCTAAAGTTTCTATCTACGGTAATAACCATTTTTGGTCTAGTATTTTCTAAGTCTTTTTTTGTTATAATTCTTGAACTTTTAGATTGCTCCAACGGATTAAAACCGATATCTATCGCACCAAGTATTTTTAATGCATATAATAAATAAACACCTTCTGGAGTATTATATGTACTAAGACCTATTCTATCTCCTTCTCTTATACCTCTTTTGTATAAAAGTCTAGCATATTTATCGACTTTATCATGTAACTCTTCATAAGTTATTTTTCTATCCCCAAATGATAATGCAGTTTCATTCATGTGATTCTTGTTTTTTTCTAGCATGTAATCATATTGAGTTTTAAAATAATTTCCCATAAAATCCCCTCTTCTTAAAAAGTTGTTAAATATAATAGCATCTTTTTTAAAAAAATGCAAAAAAATTGGCCTATTTTTGAAAACTAGAATTCTATTACTTTTGGTTCATTAGTAAATGAATATATGGTAGCTATACCATTTTCAAAATAAAGAACAGCAGTATTATCATCATTTTCATTATACATACTTCTTAATTCTGGGTTTTGATCTAGCATATATTTCTTTACTTCTACTCTGTCATCTAATATGAGTTTCCCCTCTATTCTAATCCATGTTCCTTTATTAAATGCACATATTTCTACATTAGAATTAGCTTCTATTTGTTTAAATACATTCTTTCTTTTGCCAGTTTGAATATATAATTTATCTTCATATATTTCTGCTACTCCAAATGGTCTAACTCTTGGTTTATCACCATCAATAGTAGCTATAAAAAACATGCCTGATTCTTTTAAGTAATCTCTTACTTCATTCATTATAATCACCTCTATATTAATAATACAACAATTTATAAATTATTTACAACCTTTATTAAAAAAGTGTTATAATGTAAGTATATTATAGGAGGTTTACAATGGGAGAACTAAAAAAAGAAAAACCTAAAGAGATAATTGAATTACCTGAAGATTTATCATTTAGTCAAATATATCGTTATATAAATGAACTAAATTGGAGAGGTGAAGATTGTAAAATTTGTTACAAAGTTGGAAACGTAATATTAGATAGAGGTATAACACCAGATGAAGCATGGAATAAACTTATGGGATTACCTAGATTTAAAGAAGAATACAAAAGAGATTTAAAAGAAAAAGAAGAATTTGAAGAAAAAATTGCTCATAGAAGAGATTATATGTCAGAAAGCGATTTAGCTAATATTGAAAAAGTAAAAAATAAAAGAAAAGAATTGCCTGACGGAAAAGAAATAAAAGATATAAATGTTATAAGTGGTTTAAAATACTTAATTGAAAACAAAGATCTTCCTCAAGAAAAATTTGTAGAAGGTTTAATAGATAGAGGTTGCATATTCTTAATGAATGATTTAGAAGATAAAAATATTGAACCATATAGTGCTGATAAATTAAGAAATGGTGAAATAAGTGCTGGAGCATATGTATTAATAAATGCTAGAGATAGTGAAGATACAAGAAAAATGTATTATACAATGGATCTTTTTACTATAGATGACGATAATTCGCTTTATCATTTTATTAGAGTTAATGGTGAACCAGATTATACTAAAGAATATGTAGATTCTTTAAATGCAAATAAAAAGAGCTTATAGCTCTTTTTTATTTTTATCCTTCTTTTGGTGTATATGTCTTTGTTATAACATCTGATCCAAATTTTAAATAATTATCAAAAGAAGTTCTAATGTAATTATTAATATAATCTAAAGCTTTCTTTTGATTACTTTCATAGCAACTATCCATCGCTTGAATTAAAAATTCTCTTACTTTTTTTCTATACTCGACTAATTTATTATAAGGAGCTTTTAATTCTTTCTCAATACATATAGAATTAACAGTAGTATAAATAAAAGTTAATTCTACAGGAATTAGTTCATCCATTTTAAGAAATGGAGTCTTATTATTTTTTTCTTTATTCTCTTCTTCATCTTCTTTTTCTTTTTTTTGATCATCTTC
>CAMYZQ010000024.1 GCA_947303895.1 uncultured Bacillota bacterium
GAAAAAGAAGAAGACTTAAGAGTCTTTGATATAGAAAAATATATATATGGATTATTTAAGGAAATGATGTAAATGGAATTACAAGATAGATTAATAATATTATTTGATTATTATGGAGAATTATTATCTGATTCTCAAAAGAATTATTTTATAGATTATTATTTTCATAATTTAACTTTAAGTGAAATAGCAGAAAATAATAATGTTAGTAAGAATGCTGTTTCAAAAGATTTGAAACTAGCTACTAGTAAGTTAGAAGACTTTGATTCTAAATTAAAATTAATAGATAAAGATAATAAAATAATTAAAGTTATTAAAGAAGAAAATAATGAAGAGTTATTAGAAAAAATAAATAAAATACTAGATTTATAGGAGGCAGCTATGTTTGAAAGTTTATCAGATAGATTAGATTCTGCTATTGGTAAGATTAGAGGATATGGATCTATTACTGAAGAAAATATACAAGATGTTTTAAGAGAAGTAAGACTTGCTTTGTTAGAGGCAGATGTTAACTATACAGTTGTTAAAGAGTTTACTAACAAAGTAAAAGAAAAAGCTTTAGGAGAAGAAATAAGAAAAAGTTTAAAACCTGATGAAGTATTCCTAAAGATATTAAAAGATGAATTATTAGAACTTCTTGGTAGTGATAAAGCAGATATTTATACTAAGGGTAATCCTAGTATTCTTATGTTAGTAGGTCTACAAGGTTCAGGTAAAACTACTACTATAGGTAAACTAGCTAATTTACTTAGAAAAAAATATAATAAAAAACCATTATTAGTAGCAGCAGATATATATAGACCAGCTGCTATTAATCAATTGCAAACACTTGGTAAGAGTTTAAATATACCAGTATTTGAAGAGGGTACTAAAGATCCTGTTCAAATAGCTAGAGACTCAATTGCTTATGCTAAAGAAAATGGTTTAGACTATGTATTAATAGATACTGCAGGAAGACTTCAAATAGATGAAAAACTAATGGATGAATTAGAGAACATTAATAATGAAGTTAAACCTAATGAAGTAATGTTAGTAATAGATAGTATGATGGGTCAAGATGCAATAAATGTTATTACTGGTTTTAATGATAAGTTACCACTTACAGGTACTATTTTAACTAAGTTAGATGGTGATACTAGAGGTGGTGTAGCATTATCTGCTAAATATTTAACTGGTATACCAATTAAGTTTATAGGTACATCTGAAAAATTAGATGGACTTGATGAATTTGATCCAGAAAGAATGGTTAGTAGAATTCTTGGTATGGGAGATATAATGTCTCTTATTGAAAAAGCTGAATCTGTAATGGATGAGGAAGAATCATTAAGCACATATAAAAAGATGAAAAAAGGTAAATATGACCTAGAAGATTTCTTAAAACAATTTAAACAAATTAAGAAGATGGGTTCTATTGAAAGTATTTTAAAAATGATACCAGGTGCTAAAAAGATGGGACTTAGTAATATACAAATAGATCCTAAACAAATAGCTAGAATAGAAGCTATAGTTTTATCTATGACACCAGGAGAAAGAAAAGATCCTGATATAATTAAAGCTTCTAGAAAAGAAAGAATAGCTAAAGGATCAGGTACCTCTGTACAAGAGGTAAATAAATTACTTAAACAATTTGAAGAATCTAAAAAGATGATGAAAATGATGAGTAATGGAAATATGAAATTACCTTTTTAAAAATTATTAATAATTTTTTAAAAGTGTGTTATAATGGTATATGTAATAGGAGAGTAGAAATATGAAACTAAATGATAGCTTTAAATTTGAATCTTTACAAGAACGTAATAAAGTTATTGCTAGTGTTTTAGCTTACTTTGCCTTTGAAATCAATGCTAGAGATTTAGATTATTCTGAAATTTCAAAGTATAAAAATGCACAAGTAAAAAGATTGCTTGGAGATAATTACAATATTAGTGCAGATGTTTTAATGATGTATTTGACTCTTCCTATTGATGTAGAAGATATTAGTACTAAACCAAATTTTGGAATTAGAACTAGCGGTGAACTACCTAATGGGACAATAAATATGCATTTAACAAACAAAATTTTAAAAGATGCATTGTTTGGTCAAACTGAATTAATAGATAGAATTTTTGAAGATGAAGATCCACTTACTCTTATGGGAAAGGGTGATTATTTAGATTATATTTCTACATCATTATTAAAAGAACCAGCATTATTATATTATTTATTCTTTACTGGTAGAGGTGAAGATTTTAATCAAATATTTGGAGATTCTAAACTTTTAAAATCATTTGATGGACCAGAAGAAACATTTAATGGTGATGCAATAGTTCATAAGATGACAGGATTTAAAAAAGCAAAAGAATCTGCATCTCCATTACTTAGGAGTTTTGTTGAAAAAGATCTTGTAACTATACAAAAGATGAATAATAAATTAAATAGTAATACACTTACTGGAGGAACAATGAATCCTTCAGATAGTCCAGTAAAGAAATTTAATTAGGAGGGTTTATGAATTATTCTATTGATAAGATATTAAATATTGTTAATTCAAAATATCAACTTGTTTATATAGCAGCCAAGAGAGCTACTCAAATGGATGAAACAAAACATTATCAAATGAAGGAAAAAGATTATAAGTCTAAAAAGAGTTTAGATAAGGCTTTAGAAGAAGTTCAAAACGGCTTAATACATGTTAATTAATGTATTAAGTTTTTTTATAAGGTGATATATGAATATAGTTAAATATGAAAGATTAAAAAATGGTAAATATAAAGTATATTTAGATAATGAAGATACTATTACTTTATATGAAGATGTTATATTAAATAATAATTTGTTAATTAGTAAACATATAGATAATTTAGATAAAATAATGTCTGATAATGATGAATATGAGGCATATAATAAGTCTATAAAGTATATTAGTACTAAGATGCGTTCTAAGAAGGAAATAAAGACTTATTTAAGCAAATATTATGAAAATGAATTAGTTAATAGAACTATAGAAAAACTAGTTAAAAATGGGCTTATAAATGACTCTAAATACGTATATGCTTATTATTTAGATAAGATTAATTTATCTAATGATGGACCTAATAAAATAAAAGATAATTTATTAAAGTTAGGCATAAGTGAGGAAGTAATAAATAATAATATTACTGTGGACAACAAAGTAATATATGATAAATTAAATCATTTAATAGATAAAAAGATAAAAACCTCTAAAGGATACTCTGGAAATATATTAAAGCAAAGACTAATCAGTTATTTTATTAACCAAGGATATGACATAGATATGATTAATGAAATAATTAATACTAAAAACTTAACTAATATAGAAGAGGGTATAAAAGAATATAATAAATTATTAAATAAATATAAAAATAAATATGATGATTATAAGTTAGAATCTTATATTAGATCTAAATTATATGCTAAGGGATTTGACTTAGATGAAATTAAAAGGAATATCGATTGATATTCCTTTTTTTAGCAAAAATACAGCAAAAATATGGTAAAATATAGAAAATGCAACTAAAATTTTACAAAAAACAACCTAAAGTTGGTAGTTCGCAACCGGTAGAATTAGATAAAATTATATGTGAAAAGGAGGAAAATATGAATAATCAATTTTCAGAAAATTTAAAGAAGATAAGAAAAGAACAAAATCTATCTCAAGAAGAGTTAGCAGATGAACTTGGAGTATCAAGACAAGCTATTTCTAAATGGGAATCTTCACAAGCATATCCAGAAATGGATAAGATCATTATGTTATGTGATAAGTTTAATCTTAATATAGATGATTTATTACATAGAGATATTAAAGAGGTAAAAGGAGAAGAAGAAAGTAAGAAAAAACTTAATAATTCTATTTATGGTTTTTTAAAGAATATTACTAATACAATTAATATGTTTAGTAGAATGACTTTTAAGAGTAAAGTTAAATGTATATTTGAACAAATATTAATAGGATTAATCTTACTAGTATTATCTGCTATTATTGTAGCTGCTTTAGATTTATTAGTATCAAATTTAACTTCATTCCTTCCATTTAAGGTTGAATTATTTATTGAACGTTTATTTGAAGGTATCTCAATAGTTGCATGTTTAATAGCTTCTTTAGTAATTATGGGTCATGTATTTAAGGCTAGATACTTAAATTACTATGAAGAAGTAAAAGATAAAGAAAATTCTAAAGAAGATAATTGTTCTTCTGATGATAATAAAATAATTCTTGATAAAAAAGAAAATAAAATTATTATTAGAGATCCAAAACATAGTGATTATAGATTCTTAAGAGGATTATATAAAATACTAATTATGGTGGTTAAATTCTTCTTAGCATGGTTTGCTTTATTTGTTATTTTTGGAATAATATTCTTATTAATAGGTTTAGTATTATCATTCTTAACAGTAAAAACAGGCTTATTCTTTGTAGGATTATTATTTGCAATTATATCCCTATCTTTAATTGGATTAATAATTTTACTTGCTCTTATTAACTTCATCTTTAATAGAAAGAGTAATAAGAAGATGATGATTTATGGATTTATCTTATCTGTAGTAGTATTTGGAATTGGAGCAGGATTAACATTCCTTGGATCATTAAGTTTTGATGTAATAGAAATGGATAATAGTTTGTTAAAAACTCAAAGTTTTGAACATAATATGACTATTGATACTGTTATTGATACTCATTACTATGATGTAGAGTATATTGAAACAAATACAAATAATGTTAAAGTTGAATATGCTGTTAATAAGTATTGTGACGTTTATGAATATACAGAAGAAGATGATACTCTTAGTGCATATGTTGATTGTAAGAATCCAATGAGAATGGTTAGAGCAGTTGTTAAAAACTTAGGAGATAAGAAAATAACAAATATGTCTACTAATATTGAAAGTGTAAAAATATATGCTAATAAAGCAAATATAGAAATACTTGAGAATAACGTAATAAAAAGAGAACAAGAAATAGAAGAAAGAAATAATACTCTTAATAATTATGAAAATGAAATTAATAGACTTGAAAATGAAAATGAACAACTAAGAGAACAAATAGATACTCTAAGAAATGAATAAAATAAAAGGAATATCAATTGATATTCCTTTTTTATTATTGTTCATTATAATAATCTTTTTGTTCTTGGATATAAGCTTTATATTCTCTTTTTAAAGTAGAATCATTAATCTTTAATCCATAATCTTTTCTAATTTGTTCTAAAGATGTAATAGCGATAGTTTTATCTTCTTCTATTTTCTTTTCTACTAATTTATCGATTATATCCTTTTTAACATCTTTTAATTTAGCTTTTTCTTTTTGCCCAGTTTTAAGAATTATATGATATCCATAACTAGTTTTAACTGGTTCCTTAGTATATTCGTTAACTTCTAATTTAAAAGCAGCTTCTTCAAATTCAGAAACCATTTCACCTTTACCAAAGTAACCTAAATCTCCACCATTTTCTTTTGATCCTGGATCTTCAGATTTTTCTTTAGCTATTTCAGAGAAATCTTCACCATTATTTAATCTCTTAATGATTTCTTTAGCTTCTTTTTCGGCATCTTCATCTGATCTATTAGTAGTAGATATTAATATATGTTTAGCAGATATAGATCCTTCATATTCATCATTATAATAAGAATTAATTTCTGAATCAGAAATATTTTCTTTAATATAATCTCTAACAGCTTTATCTCTTTGATATGATAATCTAAGTTCATCTTTTAATGCATCTTCTGAATCATATCCAGCACTCTTTAAAGTAGTTTCCCAATTATCTTTATAAGTAGTTCTTAGATATTCAATTTGTTCATTTACTTTGTTTTCAATTTCTTCATCATTTTTATATACTGTATCAAAAATGATTTTATCAATTTCATCTGCTAATATTTGTTTAGCATATTTTTCTTTTAAAGATTCATATACTTTTTCTGCAGATACTTTTTCACCATTAACTTTAAATGCTACTTCAGATCCATCTTTTAATTTTGCTTTACCACAACCAGTAAGTAATAATACTGCACCCATAGTTATTCCTACGCTTAATAATATTTTGTTTTTCATCTTTATCCTCCTATAAACGTATAAATATATAATAACAAAATTACTTTAATAAATCAAACACTTCTTTAACATCCTTTTTATTAGTGTTTGTTATTAATTCAATATCATTTCCATTAGATGGTACTAAATGTAAATGAAAGTGTTTAACTTCTTGAACTGATCCATTATTTTGAAAAAGTCTAAGTCCTCCCATATTTAATTTTTCATCTAATTTCTTTTTAATATCTTTAGCAACTTTCATAATATGATTTAGAGTATTTAAATCAATATCATCTAAATTTGTATAATGCTTCTTAGGTATTATTAATGCATGTCCATCATTAACAGGATTAATATCTAAAAAACATTTAACTATTTCATCTTCATATATAGTATATGAAGGTATTTCTCCTTTTACTATTTTACAAAAAATACAATTGTCCATTTATTTCATCTCCCATATATATTTTATCATAAATATGTTATAATACGAATATAAAAAAGAGGTGCTATTTATGCATAGAGATGATTTTAATATTTTAAATACAAATATTATTTATTTTGATAATGGTGCTACTAGTTTAAAACCAAAATGCGTAACAGATTCTATTAATAAGTATTATAGTGAATATCCTATGAATGCTCATAGGGGAGATTATAATCTTAGTATGCTTACTAGTAATCTATATGAAAAATCTAGAGATAAAGTAAAAGAATTTATTAATGCAAAATCATCAAAAGAAATAGTATTTACTAGTGGAGCTACTGAGAGCCTTAATATGATTATTAATGGTTATTTTAAACATGCATTAAATAGTAATGATGAAGTAATATTATCAAAGAGTGAACATGCATCACTTATACTTCCATTTATGGAACTAGGTGTAAAAATAAAATATGCTGACCTTGATGAGGACTATAAATTGTCACTTGATAATATTTCGCAGAAAGTAACTAATAATACAAAAGTAATTGCATTATCTCATATATCTAATGTAATAGGTGATAAAAGAGATATTAAATCTATATGTGAATTTGCTCACAAAAATAATATATTAGTAGTTGTAGATGCTGCTCAAAGTTTAGGTCATACATTAGTAGATGTAACTGATATGGATATAGACTTTTTAGCTGGATCTGCTCATAAGTTTTGTGGACCTATGGGAGTAGGTATACTATATGCTAAAGAAGAACTAATGAAAAATATAAAACCTGTTACTACAGGTGGTGGAGTAACATCATCTTTTAGAGAAGATGAAATAGTTTATAAAGATTATCCATTTAATTTAGAAGCAGGTACTAGAAATGTTCCTGGAGTAATAGCTTTAGCTGATACAATTGATTATATTAATTCTATTGGAGTTAATACTATAGAAGAATATGTATCTGATTTAAGAAAGTATTTAATTACTAAATTATCTAAGTTAGATAATTTAGATATATATAATAAGGATATAGATGGTTCTACTATCATATTTAATGTAAAAGGAGTATTTGCACAAGATACATCATTATATTTAGATAAGAAAAATATATGTGTAAGATCAGGCGATCATTGTGACAAGATGCTTCATGAAGTTACAGGAGTAAAGAATACTGTAAGAGTAAGTTTATACTTCTATAACACAATAGAAGAATGTGATAAATTAGTAGAAGCTCTAGATAATAAAAATATTCTAGAAGAAAGTTTAGGTATTTAATATGGATAGTAATATTAAAAGAGAACTTATATTAGACAATTTTAATTATCCTAATAATAAGGGATTAACTAATGATCCTAGTTATATTAAAAAAAGTAATAAGAATCCATCTTGTATAGATCATTTTGATATAGAATTAAAAATAGAAGATGGAATAGTAAAAGATATTAGATTTGATGGTGAAGCTTGTGCAATAGCAACTTCATCATTATCAATAGCTATTCATAGATTTATTGGTAAATCTAAAGAAGAAGTATTAAATATAATTGATAATTATAAAAAGATGGTAAATGAGGAAGAATATGATAGTTCTATTCTTGAGGATTTATTAGCATTTGATGAAATATATCTTCAAGAGTCTAGAAAAACATGTGCTACACTCGGTGTAAATATAATTGAAGACATCTTGGAAAACAACTAGGAGGATAATATGTATAAGGAAGAATAATTATATAGATTATTAGGAGGATAATATGTATAGAAGTGAAGGTTTATTAATAGGTAAAAATGAAAAGAAGGAAGTTTATTTACTTCCAAAAATGGCTAATCGTCATGGACTTATAACAGGAGCATCAGGAACTGGTAAAACTATTACATCTAAAGTAATGGCAGAAAGTTTATCTGATTTAGGTGTACCAGTATTTATGGCAGATGTTAAAGGTGATTTAGCAGGAACTGCTTGTATTGGTGAAATGAATGAAAACATTCAAAAGAGAGTAGAATCTCTAAAACTAACTGATTTTGAAGTTAAAGAATTTCCAGTTAGATTTTGGGATATTTATGGAACTAAAGGACATCCAATTAGATTTAAAGTATCTGATGTAGGTCCAAATATACTTTCTATTATGCTTGGATTATCTGAAGCACAAGAAGGTGTTTTAAACATCGTATTTAAAGTTGCTGAAGTAGAAGATTTACCATTAGATAATTTAACAGACTTAAAGAAGACATTAAATCATGTAGGCAATAATAGAAATAAATATACAACAGATTATGGTAATGTAACTACTCAAAGTGTTGGTGTAATACTTAGAAGTCTAAGTGTACTTGAAAACCAAGGATTAGATAATTTCTTTGGAGAACCAGAACTTAATATTCAAGATTTTATATCTACTAATAATGAAGGTAGAGGTATAGTAAATATACTTGATGCAGTAGAATTATATAAGAATCCTGATTTATATTCTGCAGTTATGCTTTGTCTACTTACTAAGTTATATGATCATATGCCTGAAGCAGGAGACTTAGATAAACCTAAAATAGTATTCTTCTTTGATGAAGCATATTTCTTATTTAGAGAAATGCCTTCATATAGATTAAAACAAGTAGAAAAGATAGTTAGATTAATTAGATCTAAAGGTATTGGATTATACTTTATATCTCACTATACAACTGATATACCTGCAACTATATTAGATCAACTAGGAAATAGAGTTCAACATAACTTAAGAGCATATACTCCAGCTGATCAAAAGATTGCTAAAGCTGCAGCAGATTCATTTAGAACTAATCCAGAGTTTAAGACATATGATACTATTCTTGAACTTGGTACAGGTGAAGCTGTAGTAAGTTTCCAAAATGAAAAAGGTGAACCTGAAGTATGTGAAAGAGTTACTATTCTTCCACCTCAAAGTAAGATTGGTGTTATTGATGACGGAACTAGACTTAGATTAATAAACAATAGTCCTCTTGCTGGTAAATATGATGAAAAGATAGATGATGAATCAGCTTCTGAAAAAATAGACAAAATGGTAGAAGAAGAGAATGCTAAGAAAGCTGAAGAACAAAGAATTAAAGATGAAGAAAAAGCTAAAATAGTAGCTGAAAAAGAAGCTGAGAAAGCTAGAAAACAAAAAGAAAAAGAAGAAAGAGAAGCTGAAAGAAAGAAGAAAAACTCAGTTCCAAGAAAAATAGGAAGAAGAGTAGCTTCTAGAGTAGAAGGAAGATTAATTACTAAAGGCTTAAATGCTTTAGAAAAAATGCTAAAAAAATAGAGAATGAATAATTCTTTATTTTTTTTATATTTTATTGACTTTAAAGAATAATAATGATATTATTTATATGTTCTTTGAAGTGCGTATGCGCTCTTAGCTCAGCTGGATAGAGCGTTTGGCTACGAACCAAAAGGTCAGGGGTTCGAATCCCTTAGAGCGCACCATTTTTAAAATTATATCGGGAAGTAGCACAACTTGGCAGTGCGCTTGGTTTGGGACCAAGAGGTTGCAGGTTCAAATCCTGTCTTCCCGACCATTTAAAAAATAAGACTAGATTTCTGGTCTTTTTTTGTTGTTTCTATTGACCTATATATAAGCATAGTATATTATTAAGAATAGGGGGAGGAACAACAATGGAAGTAATGGAAGAAAAGAAAATAGTTAGAACAAAATATTATATTAACAGAACAAAAAGTTTTGATTGTCGTTATGACAATTTAGATGGAAATGTATTAGTAGCATTAAAGAAAGATAAAACCGATTTAGATAAGTTAAGAGTAGTTTTAGAAGATAATCCACAGGGTAATATCATCATTAGTGAAATTGATTCAGTAAATACATTAAATCTATTAGTATCTATATTTACTAATTTATCTTTTGATGGAACTGTAACATTCGATTTATTACCTTATGTAGATTGGCAAAAAGGATTAGTTAAGGATACAAAAATAGATTTATCTAATATACCTTCATATATCAAGATTAAAGGATTTCAACGTGATAATGAACAAGATGCATTTGCTATTTGGGCTCATAATCAAAAGGACTCAATTAAGGAAAGATTATTTGGACATTTAACAGATTTAGATAAAGAATTATTTGCAGGACAAGAGCAAGTTATTAATGATTTTTATAATCAATTTATGGAAGTATATAAATATGATGATAAGAGTATAACTGAAGCAGATCCAAGAGTATTAATGATACAAATATTTAGATTAATACAAAGTAGATATACTTTAGATAGAAGTTTATCATTTGATTTATTTACAGGTAATTTTATAAAAATAGATAATCCTAAAGCTGCTAATGCTAATGATCCTGTTCATATATATAAAGAGGGTAAAGGAACATCTGATGGTAGAGTTCAATTATTTACTTTACTAGCTAATAATAGTAAATTTAATTTGGATTGTACTCCAGTTTGGGGTAATTTAATTAGTAAACATCTTCATGAATGGAATGAATTTGTAGATTCAAATGGACAAATCTTCCATTATGATTTGGCTTTTGGTATAGAAGGATTACCTGAAGCAGAATTAATGAATCGCAAAGAAAGAACAATAGAGGGTGAATATCCTAGTGTAGAAAAAATAAGACCTACATTAATATATTCTTATAGCCCTAGTATAGGTAAAAAAGAAGATAAAAATAAAAGTGCTTAAGCACTTTTTATTTTGTTTTAAACATGATATAATTATATATGATAGAGAGGTGTATTTATGAAAAAGAAAAATATCATACTAACAAGTATTTTATTTGTATTATTTGGAGTATATACTTATGTAGTAAAAACAATTAATGTTAAGGCAATTGGACCTAACAAATCTAAAGTAGGACTTGCTACTTTTAATGGTTGGTTTAGTAAAGTAATTGGATCTAACATGAAGATTTATAAAGTAACTGAATATCTTGGATATGTACTATTATTAATAGTAGTTGTATTTGCAGTTATAGGTATAATTCAATTAATTAAGAGAAAGAGTTTATTAAAGGTAGATAGAGAAATAGTTGCTCTAGGAATATTATATGTTCTTATGTTAGCAATATATGCAGCATTTGAAAAAATAATTATTAACTATAGACCAATACTTATAGATAAGGTTTTAGAAGCTTCTTATCCATCTAGTCATACTGTACTTGCTATGTGCGTAGCAACAAGTTTTGCTATGGTAGCAGATAAGTATTTTGGTAAAGCTTCAAAATTCTTAAAAGTAATAGTTCTTGTTTTATTAACATTAGTAATAGCAGGTAGAATTATATCCGGTGTTCACTGGGCAACAGATATTCTTGGTGGTGTATTAATATCTACTGCATTGATATCAGTATTTAATATGATTATAGATGTTAATAAAAAGAAGAAAACTAAAAAGGAGAATTAATATGGCTAATAAATATATAAAATCAGTTGAAATTAAAAAAATACTTGATGAACTTGCAATTAATGGAGAATGTGAAATGAGCTATGGACCATATAGTGATCCAGAACTAGTTCAAGAAGTAATGCTTGAATTGGCAGGCGTAAGATTACCTGGTTATTCTTGTAAATTTGATTTAGAACAACAAGATGAGGGGATGTTAGTTAAATTTACTATCTCTAGAGATAGAATTAAAGGTTCTCCTAAAAAAGATCCAAGAGAAGATAAAAAAGAGGTTGGTCTTACTCCAGATCAAAGAGCAGATATAAATTCTCATAATAAACAATGGCTAGGAAATGATACAAGAAAAATAGAAAAACCTGTTTCATCATCTTCAGAAATAGTTTTACATCCAGATGAAGCAAAACAAATGGCTGATTTATTTAGAAAAGCACAAGAGGGATCTGTTTATATGTCACCAGCAAATGGTTATGAGGGTTACGGAATATCTGAGTTTTCTGATATTGTATCTTTAAAAACTGATTTAGGTTATGGTGAGATACAACCAACAGGAGGACATGCTACTGTATCTCCAACTGTTGGAGTACCTATTTCATTACCAGAAAAACAAATAGAAGAAGAAGCTAAAAAATTTGATAGTGAGAATCTTGAGCCAAATATAACTGGTCCAAGTAGAGGCGGTAAATAGCCTCTTTTTTTATTTGTTAATAATTGGTATAATTATATTAGGGTGAATAAAATGAATGATGATATTATCAACAGTATTGCATTAGAGCAAAACATCGGAACTGATCAAGTTAAAAAAACATTATCTTTATTAGAAGAAGGAAATACTATTCCTTTTATAGCAAGATATAGAAAAGAGTTTACTGGAGGATTAGATGAAGATAAGATAAAATCTATTTCTTTAGTATATGAATATGAATGTAATCTATTAAAAAGAAAAGAAGATGTAATTAGATTAATAGATGAAAAAGGCCTTCTTACTGATGAATTAAAAGATAGTATTCTTAAGTGTAAGAAGTTAGTAGATGTAGAAGACATCTATAGACCATATAAAGAAAAGAAGAAAACTAAGGCTACGGATGCTATTAATAATGGATTAGAACCATTAGCAAAAATAATACTTTCTTTTCCAGATATTTTATATGTGGATAAGTTTTTAAATGATAAAGTTAAAACTGAAGAAGAAGCTATTCAGGGAGCTAAATATATAATTGCAGAATATATATCAGATAATGCATATTATAGAAAATATATTAGAGATAATACATTTAATCATGGAACTATTACTTCTAAATTAAAAAAGAATGCTGAAGATCCTAAAAAGACATATGAAATGTATTATGACTTTGAAGAAGAGATTAAGAAGATTAAACCTCATAGAGTATTAGCTCTTAATAGAGGAGAAAAAGAAAATGTATTAACAGTATCAATTAAGTCTTCTAAAGAATATATTATTAAGTTTTTAGAATCTAAAATGATTAAGAAAGAAAATAAATGTGCAGAGTATGTTAGAAATGTTATAGAGGACTCTTATACTAGATTAATAGAACCTAGTATAGAAAGAGAAATAAGAAGTGAGTTATCTGAAGTAGCAGGGGATGAAGCTATAGAGAACTTTGGTAAGAATTTAGAAAGTTTATTAATGCAACCTCCAATTAAAAATCAAAGAGTATTAGGTTTTGATCCTGGATACTCTAACGGATGTAAATTAGCAGTTTTAGATGAAACTAGTAAGTATTTATATTCATGTGTAATTAATCCATTTGCATCCTCTAATAATGGATTAATTACATCAAAGAATACACTAGTTAAATTAATAAAAGACTATAAGATAGATATTATATCTATTGGTAATGGAACAGCCTCTAGAGAGTCTGAAAAACTAGTTTCAGAGCTTATTAAAGAATATAACTTGACCTGCAAATATATTATTACTAATGAAGCTGGGGCATCTATTTATAGTACTGAACCAATTGCACAAGAAGAGTTTCCAAATCTTACACCAAATGAAAGAAGTGCAGTATCTATTGGAAGAAGACTTCAAGATCCATTAGCAGAACTAGTTAAGATTCCACCTGATGGAATAGGAGTAGGTCTATATCAACATGATGTACCTGATAGTAAATTAAAAGATAGATTAGACTTCGTAGTAGAAAAAACTGTTAACCAAGTAGGTGTTAATATTAATACAGCATCAGGGTCTATTCTTAAATATATTTCAGGACTAACAAAAAGAAGTATAGATAAATTAATTAAATATAGAGAAGATAAAGGTAAAATAAAATCTAGAGAAGAAATTTCTAAATTATTAACAGATAAAACTTATGAACAAGCTATTGGTTTTATTAGAATAGTAGATGGAGATAATATTTTAGATAAAACATCTATCCATCCAGAAAGTTATGATGTAACTAAGAAATTACTTGCTAGTTTAGATTTATCTTTAGAAGATATTGGAACAGATAAATTAATTACTAAACTAGAATCTATTAATAAAGAAGATATGGTTAAAGAATTAAATACTGATATATATACTTTAGAGGGTATAATTGAATCTCTAGAAAAACCTAATAGAGATCCTAGAGATGAACTTCCAAGACCTATCTTAAAAAGTGACGTACTTACTATAGATGACTTAGAAGAGGGTATGGAATTAGAAGGAACTGTTAGAAACGTAGCACCTTTTGGAGCCTTCATAGATATTGGTCTTCATAACGATGGATTAGTTCATATATCTGAAATATCAGATAGTTATATTAAACATCCATCTGATGTATTATCAGTAGGTGATATAGTAAAAGTATATGTTAAAGAAATATTTAAAGATAAAGAAAAGGTATCTTTAACTATGAAAGGAGTAAATAATGACTAGAATTAATGAATTAATTAATGATCCAAATAGTATATTTGTATTTGATGTAGATGGAGTACTTGCTAAGATGGAATTTGGAGATGATAAACATTATTATAAAGCAGATCCTAATGTGGATAGCGATGTAGAGTTTTCTAGAGCAATAGTAAGAGGACATAATTTTTATACTGATGATTTATTAAATAAAACTCTTCAAAAATTCCTAGCAGGAAAAGATAATAAAAGAATATATGTTTTATCTAGATGCTTTACTGAAGAAGAACAAAATTTAAAAGATGACTTTCTTCTTAGAAATTATAATATTATTAGAGATAATATTATGTATGTTAATGATTATAAAGATAAATTAGAAGCTTTAAACCTAGTTAAAAAATTAAATCCTGATGTAGATGATGAACATATATTAATGGTTGATGATAATGTAGATCAAGTATTAAATTATGTAATGGATAATTCAAACTATACACCAGTTCATATAAGTAGTTTTATGTAAAACTACTTTTTTTATTTTTATGTAAAATTCTCTTGATAGATATCTTCATATTTTATATAATATTCTTTGTATTAGGAGGATAAGAAGTATGAAATACGTATATTTATTTACTGAAGGTAATGCTTCAATGAGAAATCTTCTTGGTGGTAAAGGTGCTAACTTAGCAGAAATGACTAATATTGGTTTACCTGTTCCTCAAGGATTTACTATTACTACTGAAGCATGTACTAAATACTATGAAGATGGTAGAGAAATAAATGAAGAAATAAGAAACCAAATTGATGAATATATTATCAAGATGGAAGAAATTACTGGTAAGAAATTTGGAGATAAAGAAAATCCATTATTAGTATCAGTTAGATCAGGTGCTAGAGCTTCTATGCCAGGTATGATGGATACTATTTTAAACCTTGGATTAAATGAAGAAGTTGTTAATGTACTTGCAGAAAAATCTAATAATCCAAGATGGGCTTGGGATTGTTATAGAAGATTTATTCAAATGTATTCTGACGTAGTTATGGAAGTTGGAAAGAAAT
>CAMYZQ010000025.1 GCA_947303895.1 uncultured Bacillota bacterium
AAGTTGGTAATGCTTGCCCACTTATGAATATTCCAGTAGGTACTGTTATTCATAATATTGAGTTAACACTTGGTAAAGGTGGACAACTTGCTAGAAGTGCTGGACAAAGTGCACAAATTCTTGGTAGAGAAGATAAATATGTAATGGTTAGATTAAGTTCTGGTGAAACAAGAAAGATTCTTGGAACTTGTATGGCTACTATTGGTGAAGTTGGTAATGAAGACTTCTCATTAGTTAGACTTGGTAAAGCAGGTAGAACAAGATATCTTGGTATTAGACCTACAGTACGTGGATCTGTTATGAACCCTAACGATCACCCTCATGGTGGTGGTGAAGGTAGAACACCAGTTGGTCATAAACAACCACTTACTCCTTGGGGTAAACCTGCACTTGGTCTTAAGACTCGTAATAATAAAAAGAGTTCAACAAAATTAATTGTTACTCGTCGTAATAAATAAAGGAAAGGAAAAATTATAAATGGCTAGAAGTTTAAAAAAGGGACCTTATGTATTCGATAGATTACTTAAAAAGGTTCAAGAAATGAATGAAAATGGAAAAAAAGATGTTGTAAAAACATGGTCAAGACGTTCAACTATTTTTCCTGAGTTTATTGGACATACATTTGCTGTTCACAATGGTAAAGAATTTATACCTGTTTATGTAACTGAAGATATGGTTGGTCATAAATTAGGTGAATTCGCTCCAACAAGAAAATTTGGTGGACATGGAAATAAAGATGAGAAATAGTTAGGACTTGAAAGGAGATAAATGATGGAAGCAAAAGCAACTGCTAGAACAGTTTTAGTTGTTCCAAGAAAAACACGTTTAGTTACTCGCTTAATTCAAGGTAAAAGTGTTGAAGATGCAACTAATATGTTAAGTAATATGAATAAAAAATCAGCACGTTTAGTAAATAAGGTATTATTATCTGCTACAGCTAATGCTGAGAATAATCTAAAATTAGATAGAAATAATTTATATGTTAAGTCTGCTTATGTTAATGATGGTCCTATTTTAAAAAGACATAGATTTGGATCTCGTTCTCATATTGATAGACATGACAAGAAAACAAGTCATATAACTGTTATAGTAGCAGAAAAAGCTGTTAAAGCTAAAGCTACTAAACCAGTTAAAGAAACTAAAAAAGAAGAAAAAGTGGTTAAAAAAGAAACTACTAAGAAAGTAGCAACTAAGAAAGCTACTAAAACTAAGAAGGAAAACTAGAAGGAGGTTAATTTATGGGACAAAAAGTAAGTCCAATTGGAATGAGAATTGGAATAAACAAAGATTGGTCTTCTAAATGGTATGCAGAAAAGAAAGATTTTGCTGGTAAATTAGGTAATGATATTAAAATCAGAAAATATTTATCAAAGAGATTAAAAGATGCTGCTGTTGCTCAAATTGAAATCAATAGAACAACTAAGAAAACAGAAGTTATTATTCATACTGCAAAACCAGGTGTTGTTATTGGACACGGTGGAGAAGAAATCGAAAAAATTAAAAACGAACTTAATAAATTAACAAAAGAAAATATTAATGTATCAATATTTGAAATTAAGAATCCAGACATGGTTGCAGTTTTAGTTGCTGAAAATATTGCTAAACAAATTGAAAACCGTGGATCTTATAAAATGGCTTCTAAAAGAGCTGTTAGAAACACTATGAAAGCTGGAGCTAAAGGTATTAAAGTTTTAGCATCAGGAAGATTAAATGGTGTTGATATAGCTAGAGCAGAAAGTCAACATGAAGGTACTACTCCTCTTCAAACTTTAAGAGCAGATATCGATTATGGTGAAGCAGAAGCTGATACTACATTCGGTAAAATTGGTATTAAAGTATGGATTTATAAAGGTGAAGTACTTGCTAAGAAAAATAAAAAAGGAGGTAATATAGATGGCTCTAATTCCAAAAAGAACTAAATATAGAAAACCTCATAGAGTTTACCATGATGGTAAAGCTAAAGGAAATCTAGAACTACATTATGGTAGTTACGGATTACAAGCTAAAGAAGGAGCTTGGATTACTCAACAACAAATCGAAGCAGCGAGAGTAGCTATGACTCGTTATATGAAAAGAGGAGGTAAAGTTTATACTAATATCTTCCCACACTTCGTATTAACTCGTCACCCTGCTGAATCTAGACAAGGTAAAGGTAAAGGTAATCCAGAATTCTGGGTAGCTGTTGTTAAAGAAGGTAAGATTATGTTTGAAGTAGATGAAATCGATGAAGCTACTGCAAGAGAAGCTTTAAGATTAGCTTCACACAAATTACCTGTTAAATGTAAATTTGTTAAAAAAGAAAGTGGTGAAGTAAATGAAGGCTAAAGAATTAAGAGAGTTAACCACTGAAGAGTTACTAAACAAGGTTGAAGAATTAAAAGCAGAACTTTATAATTTAAGATTTGCTTCTGCAACTGGTAACTTAGAAAAACCTTCAAAAGTAAAAGATATAAGAAAGACTATCGCTAGAATTAAATTAATAATTCGTGAGCGTGAGTTAGAAAATAAATAGGAGGCTTAAATGGAAAGTAAACATAAAGAAGTTGTTGGTATAGTAACTGGTGCTAAAACTGATAAAACTATTACTATTACTGTAGAAACTTATAAGAAAAGTCCAAAATATGGTAAGCGTGTTAAAACAACTAAGAAGTATACTGCTCATGATGAAAAGAACGAAGCTAAAGTTGGAGATAAAGTACGTATAGTTGAAACTAGGCCTCTTTCAAAAACTAAGAGATATGTACTAGTTGAAATAGTTGAAGAAGCAATTATTTTATAATCTCTAAAAGGGTAAAGGAGGATATTATGATTCAACAAGAAAGTCGCTTAAAAGTGGCAGATAATTCAGGTGCAAAAGAAGTATTAGTTATTAATGTACTTGGAGGAAATAAAAAAATTGGTAGTCTTGGTGATGTAATTGTTTGTGCAGTTAAAAAAGCAACTCCAAATGGTACTATCAAAAGCGGAAAAGTTGTTAAAGCTGTAGTTGTAAGAACTAAAGATGCTGTTAGAAGACCAGATGGTTCTTATATCAGATTTGATGACAATGCATGTGTAATAATAAATGACGATAAGAGTCCAGTTGGAACACGTGTACTAGGACCTGTAGCTCGTGAACTTCGTGATCTTGATTATATGAAGATAGTATCACTTGCTAAAGAAGTGCTATAGGAATATAGGAGGATAACAATGAACTTTAAAGTAGGAGATAAAGTAGTAGTTATCGCTGGTAAATCTAAAGGTTTAGAAGGAAAAATAATTAAAACACTAAGAAAAGAAAATAAAGTTATAGTTGAAGGTGCTAACATTGTTACAAAACACGTTAAACCTAATGCTGCTAACGAAAATGGTGGAATCATTAAAATGGAAGCTCCTATTGATGCTTCAAATGTAATGATTATTGATCCAAAATCTAAAAAGAGAACCAGAATAGCTCATAAAATTGATGAAAAAGGTAATAAAGTAAGAGTAGCCGTTAAATCTGGCGAAATTCTTAAGTAATGGAAGGAGGTAGTCAAATGAACCGCCTAAGAGAAAAATATAATAAGGAAGTAGTTCCTAAGTTAGTTGAAAAGTATAAATATACTTCTGTAATGGAAGTTCCAAAACTTGAAAAGATCGTTATTAACATCGGTGTTGGTGATGCTAAAGAAAACAGAAAATTCTTAGAAGCTTCTGTTAATGAACTTGAATTAATTACAGGTTCTAAACCAGTTATCACTAAAGCTAAGAAATCTATAGCAGGTTTTAAAATCAGAGAAGGTCAAGAAATTGGATGTAAAGTTACATTACGTGGAGAAAAAATGTATACATTCTTAGAAAAGTTAATAAGAATTGCATTACCTTCAGTACGTGATTTTAGAGGTGTATCTTCTAAATCATTCGATGGAAGAGGAAATTATACTTTAGGTATCAAGGAACAAATGATATTTGCAGAAATAGAATACGATAACATTGTAAAAACTCGTGGAATGGATATTGTTTTTGTTACAACTGCAAAAACAAATGAGGAAGCGTTTGATTTATTAAATGAAATCGGAATTCCTTTTAGAAAATAATGGAGGAAATATAATTTATGGCAAAGAAAAGTATGATTGTAAAATCACAAAAGAAACAAAAATTTAAAGTACGTGAATATACTCGTTGTCAAAGATGTGGTAGACCTCACTCAGTACTTAAAAAATATGGTATTTGTCGTATATGCTTTAGAGAACTTGCATATAAAGGTGAAATACCAGGCGTTAAAAAATCAAGTTGGTAGTAAGGAGGATATTATATGGTAGTATCAAGTCCAATCGCTGATATGTTAACTAGAATTAGAAATGCTAATGAATTACATTATGAAACAGTTAGCATGCCAACTTCTAAAATGAAAGTTGAAATAGCTAACATATTAAAAAGCGAAGGTTATATAAGTGAATATGTAGTAGAAGATAGAACATTAACATTAACATTAAAATATAGTGATAATAAAGAAAGAGTTATCTCAGGTTTAAAATGTATATCTAAACCAGGTTTAAGAGTATATGCTAAAGCTGAAGATATTCCAAGAGTATTAAACGGATTAGGAATCGCAATTATTTCTACATCAAAAGGTGTTATGACTGATAAAGAAGCTCGTAAACAAAATATTGGTGGAGAAGTATTAGCTTACATTTGGTAAGAGGTTAATAATGAGTCGTATAGGAAACAGAATTATTACTATTCCTGCAGGCGTTACTGTTGAAGTTAATGATAACGTTGTAACAGTAAAAGGTCCTAAGGGAGAATTATCACAAAAAATAGTTAATGGATTAAATGTTAAAGTTGAAGAAGGTTCTTTAAAAGTTGAAAAGACTGAAGATAAAAAAGAACTTGAAGCTATGTTTGGAACAACTAATGCTTTAATCAAAAACATGATTAAAGGTGTTAGTGAAGGATATGAAAAAGGATTAGAGATTATCGGTGTTGGATATAGATTCCAAGTTAGAGGAACTACTCTAGTTGTAAGCGCTGGATATTCTCATAATGTTGAACTTGCTATACCTAGTGGTTTAACTGTTGAAACTGTAAGTAACAACGAAATAACTATTAAAGGTATTAGTAAAGAATTAGTTGGTGAATTTGCCGCTAAAGTTAGAAAAGTTAGAAAACCTGAACCATATAAAGGTAAAGGAATTCGTTACAAAGATGAATTCATTCGTCGTAAAGAAGGAAAGAAAGCATCTAAATAATAGAAAAGGAGAGTCTTATATATGATTAAAAAAGTATCACGTAATGAAGCTCGTGTTGAAAGACATAAAAGAGTTAGAGATAAAGTTTACGGTACAAAAGATATTCCAAGATTAAATGTATTTAGATCTGCTAAAAATATTTCAGTTCAATTAATTGATGATGAAAATGGAAACACTATAGTTTCAGCATCTTCAATGGAATTAAAACTTAAAAATGGTGGAAATATTGAAGCAGCTAAACAAGTTGGTGCAGAAATAGCTAAAAAAGCTAAAAAAGCTAAGATCACTAAAGTTGTATTCGACAGAGGTGGATATGAATACCATGGTAGAGTAGAAGCTTTAGCTGATGCTGCACGTGAAAATGGATTAGAATTTTAGGAGGTAAAAATGGAAAAGAAAAATATAACTCCACGTAACACTAATAAAGATGATTACAAAGATGAAGTTTTATCTCTTCGTCGTGTTACAAAAGTAACAAAAGGTGGTCGTACACTTCACTTTTCTGCAACTGTTGCTGTT
Organism: uncultured Bacillota bacterium; assembly: GCA_947303895.1. Lineage (GTDB taxonomy): Bacteria > Bacillota_I > Bacilli_A > RF39 > UBA660 > RUG13038. The sequence goes on from CAMYZQ010000025.1 coordinate 5,733, forward strand.
GGTGATGGTAAAGGTAAAGTAGGTATAGGATCAGGAAAGTCTTCTGAAGTAGTAGAAGCAATTAAAAAAGCAAGAGCTCAAGCTGTTAAAAATGTTAAAACTATTGATATGGTAGATAATAGAACTATATCTCATGATATGATTGGTACTCAAGGAGCTGCTAAAGTATTACTTAGACCTGCTAAAGCTGGTACTGGTATTATTGCTGGTGGTCCTATCAGAATCGTTTTAGAACTAGCTGGTTTAAAAGACGTAGTATCAAAATCACTTGGATCAAATACAAAAATCAATACTTCAAAAGCTGCTATGAAAGCTTTAACTTCTCAAAAATCTGCTGCTCATATAGCTAAACTTAGAGGTAAATCTGTAGAGGAGATTTTAGGATAATGGAATTAAATGAATTAAAATATACTAAAGGATCTATCAAGGATAATAAAAGAGTAGGTAGAGGAACTTCTTCTGGACATGGTAAAACTTCTGGAAGAGGACAAAAAGGACAAAACGCTAGATCAGGCGGAGGAGTTAGAATTGGTTTTGAAGGTGGACAAAATCCACTAGTATTTAGAGTAGCTAAGAGAGGTTTCAGTAACTATAACTTTGAAACTAAATATGCTACAATTAATTTAAGTGATTTAGAAAGATTTAGTGATGGTGCTGAAGTTACACCTGAACTATTAAAAGAAATGGGATTAGTTAAGAAACAATTAGATGGTATTAAAGTACTTGGTAATGGTAAATTAACTAAGAAATTAACAGTAAAAGCACATAAATTTAGCAAGAGTGCTAAAGAAGCAATAGAAAAAGTTGGTGGAAAAGTAGAGGTGATCTAATAATGTTCTCTAAATTTAAACAAATATTTGCTAAGAGAAATAAACCTCTTAGAAAGAGAATTTTATTTACATTAATATGCCTTTCAATTTTCATAATTGGAACTAATATTAAAGTTCCTGGAACTGTAAGTAAAGATAGTGGATTAGATTTTCTAGAATTATTAAACGTAATTGGTGGTGGAGCTTTAAAGAGATCATCAATATTCGCATTAGGTGTTATGCCTTATATTAGTGCATCTATCGTTGTACAATTACTTCAAATGGATATATTCCCATATTTCTCTGATTTAGCGAAAGAAGGATATAACGGAAGAAGAAAATTAAATAGAATTACTAGATACCTAGGTATTTTAGTAGCATTAATTCAAGGATTTGCATTATCATTAACTATACTTGGAACAGGAGCATCTGCATTCGAATATATTAGAGTATCTATTATAATGGCTGCAGGTACTGCATTCTTATTATGGTTAGGAGATCAAATAACACAAAAAGGTATTGGTAATGGTCTTTCATTAATCATTATGTCTGGTATTGTTGTATCATTCCCATACATGGTTACTGAAGCATTCAAAACATTCGTTTTAGGAAACGAAAATCTATTCATTGGTATAGTTACATTCACTGTATATATTCTAGTTTACTTACTTATTGTAGCAGGAGTAGTATTCATTTCAGAATCTGAAAGAAGAATACCTATTCAATATGCTAATAAGACAACTAGTTCATATGGTGCTAAACAAACTTATATACCATTTAAAGTTAATGCAGCAAGCGTTATTCCAGTAATTTTCGCATCTGCTGTAATGACAATTCCACAAATGCTTACATATTTCATAACAAATGAAAAGTTTTTAAAGATTGTAGGTAAATATACAAACTACAATAATACATGGGGACTTGTAATCTATTTAGTATTAATAGTTATATTCTCTTATGTATATACAATTATTCAATTTAAACCTGAAGAGATTGCTAAAAACTTACAACAAAATGGTGGATATATTCCAGGTGTTAGACCAGGAGAAGAAACTAAGAAATATATTACAAGTGTTTTATTAAAGATAACTACATTTGGTACTTTATTCCTAGTAGTTATAGCAGCACTTCCAATATTATTCCAAAAGTTTTCAAATGTTGGTAATACAAGTATTTCACTTGGTGGAACATCATTAATAATTATTGTTGGAGTTGCGCTAGAGACATTTAAACAAATTGAAAGCGTAGTAGATCAAAAAGAATATAAAGGAAGATTTTAATGAATTGTATTGTTTTAATAGCTGCCCCTGCGGCAGGAAAAGGAACAATTTCTAAATACATTAGTGATAATTACAATTTTGATCATATATCAACTGGTGACCTTCTTAGAGAGGAAGTTAGTCTTAAAACTGAAACTGGTTTAAAGATAGAAAACCTTCTCTCTAAAGGAGAACTAGTAAATGATGAAATTGTATATAAAGTATTAGAAAGAAAATTAAGTAATATTGATAAAGATTTTATTCTAGATGGTATTCCAAGAAACTTATCACAAGCAGAAAACTTAGATGGAATATTATCTAAATTTGATATTAAAATATCTAAAAAAATATTTATTGATATAGATAAAGAAATAGCTATGTCTAGAATGATTGAAAGAAGTAAAAAAGAATCTAGAAAAGATGATAATATAGAATCATATAATAATAGATATAAAGTATTTGAAGAAAATACTTTACCATTATTAAATTATTATACTGACTTTAGTAAAATAGATAATAATGGAACTTTAGAACAACTTTATAATCAAATAGATGAACTATTTAAAGGGGATGAAAATAATGGTGACTTATAAATCTCCAAGAGAAATAGAACTTCTAAAAGTAGCAGGAAATGTAGTTTATCAAACTCATCAGTATATTAAACCTTTTATTAAAGAAGGTATAACTACTAAAGAGATAGATAGATTATGTGAAGAGTTTATTAGAAGTAAAGGTTGTACACCATCATTTAAAGGATGTGAAGGATTTCCAAATGCCGTTTGTACATCTGTTAATGATTGTGTAGTACATGGTGTACCAGGTGACTATAAGTTAAAGAATGGTGATATTATCACTATAGATATAGGAGCTTGTTACAAAGGATATCACGGAGACTCTGGATGGACTTATGCCGTGGGTGATATTTCAGAAGAAGATAAATTACTTCTTAAATATACAGAAGAAGCTTTATATGAAGGTATAAAGGCAGCTAAAGTAGGTAATAGAGTTGGTGATATAGGATACGCTATTGAACAATATGCGTTAGCTCATGATATGGATATTGTAGAAGAATTCGTTGGACATGGTGTTGGTACCGATGTTCATGAAGATCCACAAGTACCACATTATGGGGATAAAGGTACAGGAATGTTATTAAAAGAAGGTATGGTTATAGCAATAGAACCAATGCTTAGTATGCATAGTGCAGAGTTATATATATTAGATGATGGTCTTACAGCATTTACTGAAGACGGATCTAATGTTGCTCAATATGAACATACAATTGCAATAACAAAAGATGGACCAATTATTCTTACAGGAGATGATAGTAATGGCTAAGACAGACGTTATTGAAGTAGAAGGAAAAGTTATAGATGTTTTACCAGGTGGTAAATACAAAGTAGAACTTGAAAATAAATATACTGTAGAAGCTCATGTTTCTGGTAAAATACGAATGAATAACATTCGCATCTTACCAGGTGATACAGTTGTTATTGAATTGTCACCAGTTGATATAACACATGGGCGTATAATTTGGAATAAAAAATAATGGAGGTAAAATATGAAAGTTAGAGCTTCAGTTAAACCAATGTGCGACAAGTGCAGAGTTATTAAAAGAAAAGGTGTTGTTAGGATTATTTGTAGTAATCCAAAACATAAACAAAGACAAGGTTAATAGGAGGTATTATTTATGGCACGTATTAAAGGTGTAGATCTTCCAAATGATAAAAGTATTTGGATCGCTTTAACATCAATTTATGGTATTGGTCAAAAATTATCTAAAGAAATTTTAACTAATGCTAATATTGATATGAAGAAAAAAGCTAAAGACTTAACAGATGATGAAGTAGCTAGTATACGTAAAGAAATTGATAAGTATATGGTAGAAGGTGACTTAAGAAGAGAAGTTGCTCTTAATATTAAAAACAAAATGGAAATCGGTTCTTATCAAGGATTACGTCATAAAAAAGGTTTACCTGTTAGAGGACAAAGAACTAGAACTAATGCTAGAACTCGTAAAGGTAAAGGTAAAACAGTAGCTAATAAGAAGAAATAATAATAGGAGGTAAATTATGGCTTATAAAGCAAGAAAACGTAAAGTTAAAAAGAATGTTCCTGAAGGACAAGCTCATATTCATGCAACATTTAATAATACAATAATTTCTATTACTGATCCAGCTGGTAATGCTATATCTTGGTCAGCTCCAGGAGCAGTTGGATTCAAAAGTAGTAAAAAATCAACTCCATATGCTGCACAAGTTGCTGCAGAAGCTGCTGGTAAAGCTGCTTACGATGCAGGTATGAGAAAAGTTGATGTTTATGTTAGAGGACTAGGACCAGGTAGAGAAACTGCTATTAGAGCTCTTCAAGTAGCAGGATTAGAAATTACATCTATTACAGATGTAACACCAATTCCACACAATGGATGTCGTCCACCAAAACGTCCACGTAGATAATTAGGGAGGTTAATATATGATTAAATTTGAAAAACCACAATATAAAGTTACAGAATACGTAGAAAATAATAACTACGGAAGATTTGAATTAGAACCACTTGAAAAAGGGTTTGGTAGAACTATAGGTAACGCATTAAGAAGAGTAATGTTATCTAGTTTACCAGGAAGTGCAATTACATCAGTTTACATTGACGGTGTAAGTCACGAATTTGCAACTATTGATGGTATTTATGAGGACGTAACTTCTATAATACTTGCATTAAAAGGAATCGTTATTAAAAACCATTCTGATGAAGATCAAGTATTAACATTAAATGTTGATAAAGAAGGCGTTGTTACTGCTGGAGATATTTCATGTCCTTCAGACATTGAAATTATTAACAAAGATCATTTCATTTGTACAGTTGTTAAAGGTGGAAAACTATCTATGGAAATGACTGTTTCAAACGGAAGAGGATATGTTAGAGCAGAAGAAAATCAAAAATTATTAAAGAATGCTAAGCTAGGTACAATAGCTATTGATTCTATTTATTCACCAATTGAAAGAGTTAATTATTATGAAGAAGATGCTCGTGTTGGACAAGCTACAAACTTCGATAAATTAATTATGGAAATTTGGACTAATGGTTCTATTAAACCAGAAGAATCAATTGCTTTAGCTAGTAGAATTTTAATTGAACATTTTAATATATTAACTGATTTAAATGAAATCGCTGATATAACTGGATTAATGGCAGAAAAAGAAGAAGATCCAAAAGTTAAAGCTTTAGAAACTTCTATTGATGATATGGAATTCTCAGTTAGAGCATATAACTGCTTAAAGAGATCTAATATCAATACTATGCAAGATCTAGTTAACATGAAAGAAAGCGAAATAATGAAGATTAGAAACCTTGGAAAGAAATCACTAAAAGAAGTAATTGATAAAGTTAAATCTATGGGATTATCTTTTAAGGCTGAAGAATAGTATAGGAGGATAAAATGGCATATAGAAAACTTGGAAGAGATTGCAAACATAGAAGAAGTATGCTTGCAAATTTAACAAAAGCTGTTATCCTAAATGAATCTATTAAAACTACAGAAGATAGAGCAAAAGAAGTTAGAAAATTTGTAGATAAAATGATTACATACGGAAAGAATGGCGATCTAGTTTCTAGAAGAAAAGCACTAGCATTCTTACATAATGATAAAGAAGTTGTTAACAAATTATTTAATGACTTAAATAAACGTTATGAATCAAGAAATGGTGGTTACACTAGAATTATTAAATTAGATGAAAGAAAAGGAGACGACGCTTTAGTAGTTATACTAGAATTAGTATAATTACTAACGTCTCTTTTTTTTATGTGTAAATAAAGGTATTAATTTCTAATAAAATAATATATAATTATAATAGGTGATACTAATGAGGAGATTATTCAAGTATTTATTATTATGTTTAATAGTATTAATTCCATTTAGTGTAAATGCTATTAAAACAAGTAGTATAAAATTTGATGACGTAAAAGATGGATATTATTGTACTTTATTAATATCAGATGAATCAGCTTCTCAGTATGATGTTTTTTATACATATAGAGATTATGGAGCAATGACATATTATGTGGGAGATGCTGCAAGTAGTAGACCAAATCCAAAATGCTTGGATTCAACCTATAGTGAAAAGGAATTATACTTAACAGGATCAAATTGTTACTTTAATTTATATGCAACAAAAACAAATACAAGTGGAGATGAATACAGTGAATTAATATATAATGATTGGAGTTCATCTATAACTGATTCAAATAAATATGTATCGAATATAAAAGACTGTATAGCTACAGCAATATTAACAGATGGAAGATGTAGTGCTGATAATTGTAAGGGTTATGACAAAGCTTTATATGTTGAAGCAAAAACAAATAGTGAATTCTATACTGATGATGAAATGGCAGCCATGAAACAAAATGATTATACTTTTGGCGATGATACAGAGTTTTGTTTTGCATCAACTGTACGTACTGAAGCAGGTTCTAGTGAGAAAGTATATTTTGGACACCCAATATTCTATATAGATTATTATGGTGCATATAATACACTTGATAATAAAGAAGATCTTTCATTAATAAGTGGACAAGATTCAAATGATAAATATATTATAAGTTTTGATGGTGTAAAAACTACTACATCAACAAATACAGGAGACTCAAGACACTGTAATGTATATGAGGATGGAAAAATATGTATTGATGGTTTCCCATATGCAAATGATGAATGGGTTACATTTGATACACTTGCAAATATGAATGCTGAAGAAAAAATGTGGAAATCATTTATTCTAACTGATGGAAAAGGGCTTATTACTGATTCTGAAACATGTATAGCATTAGCTAAAGAAGCAGGAATTGATTCTACTCCTGTTGATAATACTTTAGTAGATCCAGATAGACCTATAACAGAAACAGAATTTGCTGATTTATTAATTCAAAAAGGAATATCAAAAAAGACTGCAATTAAATCTTGTTATAATGGTGATAGTAAAGATGGACAATATCATTGTTATAGATATACATTTTTACCATCAATTCATCCAATGTACAATACAACAGTATGGACTAAAAAAATAATTGGATGTGGATTTGAATTAGCTGATGATTGGGATTGGTCAAATTGTAAAATGGCTACATTATCTGTTACTTATGAACAATGTAAGTCTGCTAAAACTACAGATGGTGAAGGAAAAATTGTTTATTCTGATCCTTATTGTAGAAATATAGCTCATAGTGGATTTAATGGAACAGCAGACTTTTATGATGAAAGACCAACTACTGAAAGAAATATTGCTTGTGAGAATTTCATGTCAATACATATAATATATAGATTTGCTACAATACTGGCACCTATAATAACAATATTATTTGTAACATTTGATTTAGTGTCTTCAATAATATCCGGAGATCCTAAGAAAGTTGCTAAATTTAGATCTAGATTATTAAGAAGAATAATTGCATTAATCTTATTAATTATTATTCCAATATTTATTCATATATTAGTTAATACTTTATCAAAGAATAGTTATTTAAAAGATACAAGTTTAATGAAATGTGTTATTCTTGGTAATGGTACTGATGTACATAAAGATGTTGATAAAACAATAGATTTAAAAAAGAAAGATAAGTAATAAAAACTTTAGTTTTACTAAAGTTTTTTTATGTCTATTTATTGACTTTACTATATAAAATTGTTATACTTATCTATAGAATAAGAGGTGGCTAGTATGGAAGATATTAAAGAAGAATTAATCGACACATCAGATCTAGAAATTAAAGAATTAGAAGGATATTATAACGTATTTGATAGTGCTGATGATAAAATTAAAGACGGAGAAAAAGAAGTAAATTCTAATATTGAAGAGATTAAAAAGGAAAATGAAGAAAGACTATTAAAAGCTGAAGAAGAAGCTAAGAAAATAGAAGATACTAAAGCTGAAATTGAAAACTTAAAAGAAAGTTATAAGATAGCATTAAAACAAATCTATGATAGTTATCAAGATAAGATGGATGCTATTAATAAAGCTTTAGAAATTGCTTCTACTAACTCTGCTTTAAAAGGTGCCCTTGAAGAAGAGAAAGGAAAGATGACTGAAGAACTTGATGCTAAATCAAGTGCTATTAAAGCAAAGATTTCTGAATTAACTTCTTTCTTAAATAAAGATTCTGAAGAGCCAGTTATAAATAGTATTAATAATGATGAAGATGATGAAGAAGCTTCAAGTGCTGAAATAGAAGCTATCATTAGATCTATTCAAGAAAAGATAGATAATCTTGAAAAAGAAAGTGAAGAGAAAGAAGAAAAAGATACTGATGAAGATCTAGAAGCAATTATCAGAAGAATAGATGAAAAGATTAATGCTTTAAAAGCTGAAGAAGGAGAAACTAAAGAAGAAGTTAAGTTTAATGATGTTCCTGTTTCTTCTAATGATAATGAAATAGTTGATAAGACTCCAGTTGATGAAGAACAAATAAAAGATATATTATTATCTGAAGAAGTTAATAATAGTCTAGAAAGTTATTTAGGGTAGGTGCTATTATGGAAAATATTAAGAATTGTATAGTAACTCTAAAGAATGGTAAGTCATACTTCGTTATTGAAGAAGTTAGTGATAATTTTGATATTTATAATCTTATACTTAATGTAGAAGATGAAAAAGATGTTAAGATTGTAATGCAAGAAGTAATTGATGGAAAAGTTGTTCTTAGTGATGTTAAAGATCTACTTAATATATCTTATTTAAAGGGTAGATTTAGAACTAAAATAGAAGAAGATAGAGAGAACTTAAGATAATAAGAGAAATTGTTAAAAAACAGTTTCTTTTTTTTATATTTTTATATATAATAAAAACTTGTTAGAAGAGGTATCTATTATGAGTATATTAGAGGCATACAATTTAAACTTTTCTTATGATAATAATACTATCTTTAATGATGTTACTATAAAGATTAAAGAAGGAAGTCTAGTTAATATTTATGGTAGGAATGGTGTAGGTAAAACTACTCTTTTAAAGATACTTAGTGGAAGTATTATTACAGACTCTAATGTAAAAGTAGATAAGATTAAAATAAATAAATTTAATATGGATGTTATAAACAGTAAAACTGCTTTTATATCATCAAATAATAAATTCTTTTCTAAAACAGTATTAGATGAAATATTATTAGAAAAGAATGATATAACAGATGTAGATGTTAGTACTGCAAGAAAACTACTTGATGATTTTAATTTATCTTCAATAGAAGATATTTCACCACTAGATTTATCATATGCAGAAAATCAAATAGTAGGTGTTATTAAATGTATGATTAAAAAACCAAAAGTATTATTTATAGATAATGCCTTTTCTAGATTTGATTATGATAAAAAAACAGAAATATTAGAATTCATTAAGAAATATGCTTTAAAGAATAATATAACTGTTATATATGCATCCAATAATTTAGATGATATATATTTATTTGATAGAGTTATAGTTCTTAAGAATAAAGAAATATATTTAGATACTGATCCAAAGAGTTTATTAAATGATGATAGGTTATTAGATGTTACTAAGAAATTACCATTTATAGAAGAATTATCTAGAAAACTAATTATGTATAATTTAGTTAGTAAGAAATATGATAATTTATTAGAACTTGCGGAGGACTTACTAAAATGAAACATGATAATAAAATAGTTGCAGTAGTAGGTAATAGTGGTGCAGGTAAATCAACATTTATTAAGAATCAAAAGATCAGTAAAAAAGTAGGTATAATAAATGATGAAACTATTAAAGAAAATAGAGTTAGAGATCAGTTATTATATTATGTTAAGAAATATAAATATAGATTAGATATATTAGATGATAGATTTAATGAAATAATTAAAA
>CAMYZQ010000026.1 GCA_947303895.1 uncultured Bacillota bacterium
ATACCTAATTGGATATTTATTCATAGTATCCCTCCTCCATCTTCATAATAACATATATTAACTATCCTTATTCTCTACGATTTGTAGAGTCTTTATTCGCTAGTATTATTGCTTTATTCTTCTTTGGAAATAATATATTTTCCATATAATCAAGTATATTATATTCATTTCTTAACTCTATACATTTTTCGAAATTCATCTCTCTAGCTAGATTAGCCATTTTACTTTTCAAATTATTTAGATAATAATAAATATTCTTTTTAGGTTCTTCACTTTTTTCTAAACCCATCATTTCAAGAGCTTTATTTACTACATTATCACATGTCATTACTTCTAAAACCTTTAATGGTAAATGTGATCTATCATATATAAGATGATAAGGTGTTATTACATCACTTATGTTGACCCCTCTATCATCATCTCTATAAAATACTCCTCCACAATCTCTAAAAAACTTACATGTATCATCTCTACTTAATATAAAAATAAATTTCAATTTTCTCTTTTTTGCTTCCTCCAGAAGTATTTCTTCAAATTCAGATAACTGATGAAATGTAACTTTCTTAATATTACTGTTATTGCCCATTAAAATAAGAAATAGATTAGTAGCCAAATCTTCTAATCTTAAAAAATATTTATCATCCATAAAATTCCTCCAACTTCATAGTAACATAGAGTCAAGGATAAAATTCTCTACAGTTTGTAGAATAAAAAAAGACTAGATAAATCTAGTCTTATTCTAATGTTGCGTCTATTACTTTAGCACAATCTCCATAAGTAGTAGTACTTGAATATCCATCAGGACATTTTTTACCAGGAGTTTTATATTGATAACATCCAGGAATTGATCCACCACCTAATACTTGAGCTTCTAATCTTTCTTCATCTGAAGCACAAGTTTGATCATAGTTATTCATTTTTAAAAGTCTATAACAATGATTATTAGGAGCTAATGAACCACCATTGTTTATACAATTATCTCTTTGTCCAATATATGATGTTAATTCCATATATCCACAGTATGCTGGACTACCATTTTCTTGAATATATGTTCCTGTACGATAATCACCAGCATAATATTCTTTTTTACATGTTCTTGTTCCTGCTATATTAGGAGATTTAGGATTATAACATTTTCCATTTTTTAATACCCAACCTGAATCACAAGTTTGTTCAGCAGTAGCAGTTTGAACACATTTATTAGTATCTTTTAATTCATAACCTGTTTGACATTTATATTTCTTTTCTTGAGTTGTAGGTTTAGTTTCTTCTTTCTTTTCATATGTAGCATATAAATCTAAAGTTTCTGCACAAGTAAGTAAAGCTCCATCTAATATTGGAGTACCATTCTTATCTGCCCAAGCCATAAAGTTATATCCTTCTTTAGTAGCTTTTGGTAAACCTTCTACTGCATATGCATTATCTTTACACTTTACAGTACTTTGTGAAGTTTTAGAATTATTACCAGATATTACTCCACCTTTACCATCAAAATTAATAGTCATTACAGTTTCATTTTCTAATAATTGAGTCCATTTAGCTTTTAAAGTAATATCGCTATCTAAAAATTTTGTCCAATAATCTGATAATAATGATCCTTTTTTAAAGTATTCATCTTCATTAGCAATTTTATCAATAATCCAACCATCAAAATCATATCCTTCTTTTGTAGGAGTTGGAAGTTGAACAAAAGTTCCTTGCTTATAAGTGATTTTTTCTACTTTAGATCCTCCATCAGAATCAAAAGTAATAGTAATATTCTTTTTACCAAGATCAAATATAAAATCTGGGTTAACAAATAATATTACTAAACAGGATATTAAACCTGCTAAAAATAAAGAACAAATAATAATTAGAGTTATAAGTAAACCTTTATTACTTTTCTTTTTTTCTGTTTTTACTTCTTCTGTTTGTACTTCAGTATTATTTACTGATTCATTTTCCATAGTATTTTCCTTTCCATAATTATACTACCCTATAATTATACTTTTATTATATTACAGATATTTTAATATTCAATATAGTTAACACTTTAGTTAACGTAATGTGTCTATTAAAATATCTTGTCTACAAGTTGCTCCAACCTGTTCATATCCATCTGGACATATATAATTAATTAATGGTTCATTACTTACTTGTCTATTACAATAATCTCCACTAGGAGTATAACCATTTGGACAACTAATAGTATAACTAGCACTTATTAAATCATATTTTTGACAAGTATATCCAACTAAAGAAAAACCTGAAATACATTCTCTACTTGTATTAGGTATTAGTTTCATTCCATTATTACAAACACAAGTATAATCATTTTGTAAATAACAACCTGCTAAACATGACTTTCTTTCTATAGCTTGATGTGTTACTCTATATTGACACATATCTCCTAATAAAGTAGGAGCAGATACTTGTACATTAGCACTACTTGAATATGCTTTACAATAATAATTTTTAGTTCCAAGAATAGATTCAGTTTTAATACATCTTGAACCCTCTAATGTATATCCATCTATACAATAATATTCTTCTGTAGGTTCTACTCTTACTACTTTTCTACATTTATCTGCTACTAAATCATATCCCTTAGGACATTTTGGATGAGTATAAAAATAATACCAAATGCCTAAACCTGTTAAAAGTGCTACTATACCTGCAAAAATAATAAATAATAAAACTTTCTTCTTCATAGATTCCCCTCTATTATACTTTTATTATAACAATAAAAGACTAGTATATACTAGTCTACTTTACGTTTTAAATAATCTAATGCTTTATTTCTTATTTGATTCATTTTATCTTTATCAAGTTTATAATCAAATCTATCTACTAATTGATTTATATAATCTTTTTCATTTACTAGTTTTAAACTACAATTAAACTCTAATCCAAATATAAATGCTATATATGACACCCATATATCTATAGCAGTCTTTCTATCTGTTCTAAGTATAGTTTTTTCATTCATAAAAGTATCAAATACTATATCTGTTATTAATGAATTCTCTATTTCTTCAGGATATATATTTGCCATAGTATAAACGTCATCTACTATTTTAGATCTTAAAGTATCAATCTTATCTGCATCCCTAATAATCTTAGAATGAAGTATTTCTTTTTCAGTGAAACCTGTAGTATCTAAAATATAGTTACTATGATTAGCTATAGCTACTCTAATAATATCATCATACTCATCAGTATCAATAAAGTTTCTTATTTCATTTTGTTCAAATAATATTTTTACTCCCAAAGTAGCATGATCAAAACTAGTTATATCTTCTCTAAAAGTTTTCATTTCTATAGCTTGTGGGAATCTACCTATATCATGAAGTAATGCTATTACCATAGCTATATCAGTATCAGTTTCATCTAATCCAAGTCCTTCACATATATATTTAGCATTCTCTACTACATAATAAGTATGAGCCATCTTATGTGCTATCTTATCATCACTATTATCAAACCTACTTATAAATTCTTTAAAATATTCATTAGCTTTATTATACATATTATCACCAAATCTATTATAACATTTTTTCTTATGGTCCTACATAAGTACTACCAGTAAATATATGGATAATAGCATCTATTATAAATAATGCTATTACTACATATTTAATAATAATTGTAGGAATCTTTTTAATACCTAAAAACTTTTCTATTAGAGGAATAATTAAATATACTCCAATTATACCTACTATACCAAACTTTAAACTTGTTTTAAGAGATATTCTTCCTTGAAAGTTAAGAATCCTACCACTATAATCCCATAGTTCTCTCCAATCAATTTTCATTAAATCCATAACGTAAGTTGCTATTAATTCTACTAACGTAGAACTTAATACTATGTAAATATAAATTAAAACAGGTCTTATATTTAATTTCCATATCTTAATAGGCTTCTTTTTTAATTTATTAAATAAGAAATATATAATTAATCCTCCAAATCCATATACTGGAAGCCATGGACCAAAAAAAAATCCTCTATTTACAAATATATGATCATCTATTAAAAATAGAATAACTTCATATATCCAACCTACTATACAAAAGCATATAAAATAAAATAATAAATCTGTTATTGTTTCAAATACCTTTTTCATTTACAACTCCTTTTTATAAACAACTATTCATAAATTCTTCATAACTATCTACTTTATAATCTGTAATAGTATCTATCTTTTCTCTATCAATATCAGCATACTTATCATAAATATTTACTACTTCTATTCCAGCATTTCTAGCAGCCATTACTCCAGTATATGAATCTTCAAATATCAAACATTCATCAGCAGGCACTCCATAATAATCCATAATAATATGATATACTTCTGGATCAGGTTTCTTATTATTAACTTGTTCTTTAGTAATTATTAAATCAAATATATCTTTAATATTCATTTCATCTATCATCTTTTTATTTTCATTATAATATATTTCTAATTGAGATTGAGTAGTAACGGTCGCTAATACTAAGATATATCCCATCTCTTTTAACTTTTTAATTAAAGTAGTAACACCAGGTTTAAATCCCACTTCACTTCTTAATATTTCATTACCTACATTTTTTCTTATTTCAGTTAATTCAAGTTTATCTTTAACACTAAAATCATATTTATTAATTAAATATTCACTATAAGCAACATATATATCACTACTAGCATTACTTTGTAAAAAACGGTCTCTATCTGCTTGAATAAAATCTAAATCCATTTTCTTTCCAGAATAATTATATATTAATTTATAATCAGTCATATTCCATATTCCTATAGAATCAATTAAAGTTCCATCTAAATCAAATATAATTACTTTTTTATCTTTTAGTTTTAATTCATTAATATTCTTCATTATGTTCACCAGTTATTTCTAAGGAGTAGTTTACTATACTATCAATGTGGGCTTGTGTAGTATCAAATATTGGTATATTTAAATCACTTTGTTTTACTAACATTTCTATTTCAGTACATCCAAATATAATTCCTTCAATACCATTCTTTTCTATCATTTCATTAATTACATTAACATAGTAATCTTTAGAACTTTCTTTTATATTACCCTTACATAATTCATCAAATATAATTCTATCTATTTCATTTATATCATCTTCGTTACTAGGAGTACAAACAGTTAATCCATTTTCTTTAAGTCTATTCTTTAAGAAGTCTTCAACCATTGTATACTTTGTTCCAAGCAATCCTACATTTAATACATTTCTTTCTTTACACTTATCTGCTACACAGTCTGCAATATGTATTAAAGGAATATTAATTCTACTTTGAACATAGTCAGCTAATTTATGCATAGTATTAGTAGCTATAGCTATATAATCAGCTCCTGCATCTTCTAATACTTTAGCAATTCTAGCAAGTTCTTCACCTATTTTATCCCATTCATTATCTAACATTAATTTTCTAATTTCTTCAAAATTAACATTATAAATAATCATTCTAGCACATGTTAAACCACCTGCTATTTCATTTACTTGATTATTAATTCTCTCATAATAATGTATTGATGATTCATAACTCATACCACCAATAATACCTATTGTTTTCATCTATATCACCTATAATAATTATAACAAAAAAAGACTAGATTTTTCTAGTCTTTATAATGTATATTCTTTTACTTTATTAACTGTATTATCTAAACCAGGAGCTAAATTAATAATTTCTATTTCTGGTGGATAAATAACATCTAACAATTTCTTAGCACCAGGTATTTCTTTAATAGGTGCTCCGAATGATCCATCTGCTATCTTAGTAACTCCACCAGTAGTAATTGAAATAATATCTTCATCCTCTACTACACCATAACAGTTCTTAGGGAATATTGATTTACCTGGTCCAGTTAAACCTACTCCACTCTTATTTCTTAAACTATATGGAATTAATCCAGCATGCATATGACCTGTTAATATTAAATTGATTTTCTTTAATTCTTTAATATATTCATCAATACTATTACCATTTAAAATATTCTTTGGTGAATGTGCTAATAATATATTAAACTTTTCAGATTGTAATTGTAACATCTTAAGTGTATTAATGTAGTCTACATATTCATTAGGATTCTCTTTAAACCAATAATAATCCATAGGCATATTAACAGTACATACATCTATATCATCAGTTAAATGTACTTGAGTAGCTGTTGCACCATCTTTTGGTAATTCAGGAATAAATACATTATCTGTATTTCTAAGTTCATTCCAAAGATTATAGTTTTCTTCAAGAATTCTATCTCTATCTTCTTCTGGAACATCTGGTCCAAATACACCATCATGGTTACCAATAGCACATATGATAGTAGCATACTTAGAAATTTCTTGTAATAGTTCTACTATCTTTTGTCTAGAAAAATTACTACCTACTACAGATTCAATCATATCTCCAGTAATTAAGACTGCAGTTACTTTTAAATCTCTCATGATGTCTTTTAATCTCTCTAGTTTTCCATATTCACCATGGACATCACCTAACGCAGCTAAACGTGTTTGTTTCTTTAAAAGACGGTTAGTAACATTATACTCAGTTAAAATTGTCTTACTCAAGGTAATTCCCCCTTTTGTTTATGCGATATATACTATCATAAAGTATTAAATTTGTCTAATAAAAAAGACTAGATTATTCTAGTCTTTATTCTTTAAAGTATATGAATAAAATCTTCCTCCACTATTTTCTGTTATATCTTGAAAAGAAAAATCTTCTTCAAATACTTTTCTTTCAAATTCTAATTCATCTATAAATCTATAACAATCTTCGCTATCACAATCTAAGTGTGTACATATAATTTTCCCACCTTTATTTAATATAGATGCTAAGTTTTTTCTAATAGTACTTAATGTTTCTATGTCTCTATTATTACAATCAAGAATATTTGATATAAATACATAATCGTATTTTTTATCTAATCCTAATCCTGATTTATCACGTATGTCAAAATTATAAAATACTGGATCAACTGATGATAATATTTGGCCAATTTTATCACCCATTTCAATATAATAGAAAATTAAAAAACTACTCCTAGTAATTATCAATCTGTTATTAGAATAATCCTCATCATTAAAGTTTTTAAAAATTTCTTGCCAAAATTCTTTACATTCTTTTTCTATTTCAGATGTAGGAACTACACTATTAATAATATTAACAACTTTATTATAATTACACTTATTTTCTAAATTTAAACTTCCATTTTGATTTAACCATCTTTTTAAATAATAGTATCTATATGTAATAGGATTTATATCATAGCATTCTACACTTTTTGCACCAAAGAGATGAGACATAATTAAATAGTCTCCAGAAGACATAACTGCTAATACACTTTTATTAGTTATATCTATACTTTCAAATAACTCTAATAGCCTTTCGTTAGTATTACCATAAACTCTTCTATGATTCTCATCAGATAATCCACCTATTACTTCATTTGCATATTTAATATCTTCTTGTAAACTTGTACTCATGTTAATCCCCCTCATAAATTGTTTTTTCTAGTATATACATAAGTTATATTTCCTTCTTCAAGTCCACTGTCTTCAAACATATGGAAATCAAATTCTTTATCAAACACTTTTCTTTCTGGCGTAAGCGTTTCTAAAATTCTTTCACGATGTCTACCAGGAAAATGAGTACATACAACGCTACCATCAGATTTAAGTATATTTAAAAGATTTCTTTTAATTATTTCTAATCTTTCCGGACTTCTATTATCCTTATCAAGAATATTTGAAATAAATACATAATCATATTTTTTATCTATTCCAAGGCCAGATTCTTCAGAAAGACTAACATTATAAAAAACAGGATCAGATGAAACTATTTTTTTCATTTCATCTCTCATTTTCCTATAAATTACACAGCATGAAGAAATTCCTTCTGCTGTTATTAAATGATTTCTACGCCAATTGAACCTGTTAAATCCCTTCATAATCTCTTTCCAAAATATATTACTTTCCTTTTCATATTCCGAAGAAAAAGAAGAAACACTATTAACTATATTAATTGTATCTTTACAATCAAGATCTGCACCATATTCTAACTTTCCATTTTGAATAAGCCACTTTCTTAAATAGAAAAACCTAAGTGTTAACGGATTAATATCAAAACACTCTACACTTTTTGCGCCAAAAAGATGAGACATGATTAAATAATCTGAAGATGACATAACAGTTAAAACACTTTTATCTGATACATTAATATCCCTAAACATATCATCTAAGTCTTCGTTAGTATTACCCCAAATATGCCAATGATTTTCATCAAATTTCCCATCTAAAACAGTATAAGCATACTCTAAGTCTTCTTGTAAACTTGTACTCATATTAACTCTCCTCAAAAATTGTTCTTTATTATAACATAACAAATAAAAAAAGACTAGTTTTACTAGTCTTTAATCATATTTATAACTATATTATATATTTTCTCCCATGAACTAATATATGTTATTTCATCTACTGTATGAATATTAGTCATATTAGCTCCTATTGAAATAATATCCATTCCATCTATTGCTTCTTGAAATGAAGTTATTTCCATTCCACCCTGACCTATCACTTCTATAGGATATTCATTGAATAATTTATAATATACTTCTTTGTATTTTTTAAGCATAAATGAATTATCCTTTATTTTCCAAATATGGTCATCATATAACATATTTACATTAAATATAGATTCACTATTAGAAAAGTTTTCTAAGTCTTCTTCTTTAGTACTTCTATATAAATATTTAATCATTACTTTATTATCAGTAGTTCTAATTAATCCTAAATTACCAGATGAATCTTCAGTAATACGTCCACTTTTTAAATCTATAATTTGTTTAAATATATTTTTAGTATCTTCAAGTGAAAATGATTCATCATTCTCCACTTGTTCTATTTTAAAGTTTGAATTACCAAGTTCATTAAATAAAACATCATTAGTTTGTAATACTATTTCACAACTAACGGCTACATCATTTTCAAATGTTCCACCATTTATACTTGTTAAGTATACTTCTTTATCTATTATTTTACTTACTAATAAAGTGATAGCATTATCTCTAGATCTATCTATATAGTCTCCTGAATTACCTCCTAAAAGTCCATCTAAAGTAAGTTTATAACTCTTCATTTCTTTCTTACTTAATTGTCCTTCATAAGTATATTCATTTACTATATCTCCAGCAGAAGCTACTACAACTGCATTATCCATACAATAATCAAGATTAATCATTTTCTTACTTATTACTTTATCATATGGAAAAGTAATTACACCTTTAAAAGTTGTTTCCTCTTCTACTGTGAACAAGAATTCTAAGTCAGGATGTTTAATAGAATTATCTTCTATTAATGTAAGCATTATAGCAAGTCCTACTCCTTGGTCTGCTCCTAAAGAAGTATCTCTAGCAGTTACTTCATCACCATTAATAATTACATCTATTCCATCAGTATTAAAATCATGATTGCTATTATCTCTTTTTTTACATACCATATCTAAGTGTACTTGAAAAGCAATAGAGTCTCCTTCTATATTACCTTTCTTTTTAATTATTAAATTATAGTTTTCATCATGATAATACTCAAGATTATTATTCTTAGCTATTTCTACAAAGAAATCAGATATTTGTTTTTCATTACCTGAACTTCTAGGAATACTTGATATTCTTAAAAAATTATTTATTAATATATCTCTCATGTAGATCACCTAAGGATTCTTTCTATTTTTTTAGAAATATTTCCATAATTTGGATCATTTCTTAATTCATTTATATCAATCCATTTATAATTTGAAGATTCTTCTAAATCTATATTAACATCTGTTATTTCATCTACTGTAAATAAGTATCTAAAATCAAAATGATAATGTTCAGGTAGATTAAGTCTTTCATTATACCCTATTATATGTGTATCAATATCTATAGGTATATTCTCATTCTTAGCATAACTAAACAGATTAAAATTAGTTAATCCTGTTTCTTCCTTTACTTCTCTTTTTGCAGCGTCCAAAATACTTGAATCACCCATATCTACATGTCCACCTGGATATAAATACATTTTTAAATCTTTATGATATAAAACCAAGAATTTCTTATCTTTAATTGAATAAACAAATCCACTCGCAACAATATGTCCATCAAAATTATTCCAATCAGTAAATTCTTCTTCAGTATGATTTGATAAGAAATCATTTAATCTTTTTTGTCTGTCTTGTTCATTTGGAAATAATAATAAATATTCATTTAAAACATTTAGTAAATATTCTTTCATATTGTCACCTTTAATTGTTATCTGATATGTCAGCACACATTACATAATGATCAGAAAAATTATCTATTTTTTCTAAATTATTACATTTCATATTTTTGTTAATCATAATATAGTCCATATGTACTTCTCCACGCTTTTCATAGTAGTCTTTTGTAGTAGGTCCATTAATTACATCTTTGACTACATCATTAACTCTAGGAATGATTTGAAATAAATTTTCTGTATTAAAGTCTCCTAGAACTATTAAATTATCTTCATTAGAAGAAATAATTAGTTCTTCTAAAGGTTTATATGATTCTGGATAATCAAATTCTGTTTTATCAAATGGTGCAAATGCTATAGCATGTCCAGTTATAATTGTATAATTAATACCATCTTTATTAATAACTATTTTTATTATTCCTTTATCAAAAGAATAACGTGTTTTACCACTAGAACTTTCTTTAACTAAATGTGGATTATTAAATAAAGAATAATAAGTGTTTACTATTTCATATTTTGAAAATACTGCTACTCCTACTCTTCCACCATTAAAAATATATGAATCATAAGTATCCTTTTCAGAATAATACTTAAGTCCTGTTTTATTAATTATTTCATTAGTTAATGATATTTTTTCATCTATATATGTTGGATATTCTTGAAAACAAATCACATCAATATCATAATCATTAATAATATTTATTATTTCTTCTATATTCTTATAATTAACTGTATCTACCGTATCTTGATTATTTAAATCACAAGTAATACCAACACACTCATTTATATTCCATGTAGCATATTTCATATTAACACCTCATATAATATATTATAGCATAGAAAAAGACTAGAATAATCTAGTCTTTTATTTATTATTCTTTGCGTTAATAATAAAACTAAAATATAATAGAATTATTTTAATAATATTCCACCATTAACATTAATATTTTCACCATTTATATATTCTGCTTCATCAGTGCATAAGAATAAAACAGTATTTGAAACATCTTCGAGTTTACCAAGTCTTCCTGATGGATTATTCTTACCTATTTCTTCTGCATCAGCATCAGTATAAAATTCATAATATGATCCAGTATTTGTAGTAAGAGATGGACTAACAGCATTTACTTTTATCTTATCTTTTGCCCATTCTAAAGCAAGATTCTTTGTAAACATTACAATTCCAGCTTCAGCAGCAGTAAGTGGTGTTGCCCCAGCTAAAGGTCTTGTTGCAAATCTTGATGCAATATTTATTACTCTAGGACTATTAGATTTTAATAATAATGGATATGCACATTTACATGCTATCATCTTACCAAATAATAACACTTCAAATACTTCTTTAATCTTATCCATTGGTAATTTTATAAATTCATCTTCATTACTTATTCCAGCGCAGTTTACTAAATAATCTAATTCATTAATTTCCTTAAACGCTTCAATCATTTTTTCTTCATTTGATACATCTACTTTAACTGCTTTAAAGTTACCATTAGTATTTAATTCGTTTGTAACTTTCTCTGCTCTATCAGAATTTGATCTATAAAAAGCAATAACATAAGCTCCTGCATTAACAAAAGCTTTAGATATACCATATCCTAAACCACTTGTTCCTCCTGTTACAATTACTGTTTTACCTGTAAAATCAAATTTCATATAATCACTCCTTACCTAATTTTTTCTTTGTTATTTTTATTTCTTTTATATAACCAATTGTTGAAAATATAAATACTATTGATTCTAATACTATACCTACCACCGAGAAGATAAATACATTATATAACATCCATAATAAACTTGATATTATTCCTAAAAGTTTATAATACTTCACATTCTTTTGCCATATAGCAAATGTAGTAATTAATGTTGCTAAAATAGATAACATACTAAATATTCCATCATAAGTTATCAAAGAAAGTGTAATTATTAATACAATAGATGTAATTAAAATAAATATATCTATATTTTTACTATTTTTCTTTCTTGCATAAATTAATAAGAATATATCACGATATAAAGAAACTAATCCCATAGCAGCACCTGAATAACCTTTTAACAAGCACATTGCTATTATGTGTAAAATATCAACAATAATATTAAAGATCAATACTTTATTTCTATTTTTTTGCAGGTAACTAATACCTAAAAAACCATATAGAATTAATGTTAATATTTGTGAAATAATATAGGCTGCCGTTACTTCCATTATTACCACCTGCTTAAATTATAACATAAAAAAGACTAGTTTTACCTAGTCTTTATTTATTAATTCTTCTTTGCGTTAATAGCACCTTGTACAACCGTTCATTTGGAATAATATTATTTATACTATTTTGAGTACTTTTTTTACATTTTAAGCATTCCTTATATTATAGTAGTATATGCTTATGTGTATTTATCACTAATAAAACTTAAAAATATCAATTATTTTTCCTTGCAATTATAGAAAATTCATTAGTCCCAGTCAAATCATCTCCAACTGAATCCTCATTATATATTGGATTATCAAACTCTTTTATAATTGTATAATTATTTTCTTTAAAAAAATTAATAAAGAAATTTTTAGGATACCTATTATAGTACATATTATAATTATTATTAAATGGTTCTTTTACTACTATCTCTCTATCTCCGCTTAAATGTTCCATAACATTAATTGCTAGAATACCATTATCATTTAAAATTCTATCAAAGTTTTTTAAAGCATTTAAACAATCGTCATCATTTAAGTGAATTAAAGTTCCAAAACACATAATACAATCAAATGATTTATCTGGATATTTCATATTTCTTATATCCATAACTTGAAAGTTTGCTTTAGGAGCCATTTTCTTAGCTTGTTCTATCATTTTATCTGATGCATCAATTCCAGTAACTTCGAATTCTTTTTCACATTTTTCTGTTAAGTATTTAGGGTAATATCCCATAGCAGTACCAACATCTAATATTTTGGACTTGTTAGGTAATATAGAAATAAGATAATCTGTTTCTTTTTGAAAAGGAACTCCTTCTACATCTTTTAAATATTCTATATATTCATTAATAATATGATTATAAGTATCTATTGCCATTGTAGTTTTATCCATAATTATAACTCCTATAGATTATCATTTTTAATAATTGTATCTAAAAGTTCTGGAAATTCATTATATCCATCATCCTCAATAAAATGTCCCGCATTTTTTATTATATGTACTTCTGAATTAATCTTTTTTGAAAAATCATCTAGTAATTCACATGGCACAAAAGGATCATTATTAGAAAAGAATGAAACTCTTTTATTACATTTTTGGTCAAAATCTATAATATTTTTCATAAAAAATGATTCATTTACTTTATCAAAATCTTTAATATTTATTAATCCATTAAATCCGCTTATACTATATAAACTATCTATTTTTATATTGTTTTCAGTAATGTATTTTACGATAAATATTGGTCCAATACTATGAGCTATGAAAACAGTATTTTCATTTATTTTGTCTTTATACTTATCTAATTCATTTTTCCAAACATCATAATTTTGAATATCTAATCCAACTGGAAAATTTGGTGCAATAACATTTTGATTTAGTTCTACTAATTTATTCTTTAACCAAGGATACCAATCTGCACTTGAATCAACAAAACTTCCATGTATTATAAAATAGTTTTTCACGTTTATCACCTACTAGAATTATAACATAAAAAAAGACTCTAATGAGTCTTTTTATTAGTTATTTTTCTTTGCGTTAATAGCAGCTTGTGCAGCAGCTAATCTAGCAACTGGAACTCTAAATGGAGAGCATGATACATAATCAAGTCCTGCATTATGATAGAATTCAATTGATTTAGGATCTCCACCAGTTTCACCACATACTCCTAAATGAATATCTGGTCTAGTAGCTCTACCTTTTTCAGCAGCCATCTTAATTAATTGACCAACACCATTTTGATCAAGTGTCTTAAATGGATCTTCTTCATAGATTTTCTTTTCATAATAAGCAGGTAAGAATTTACCAGCATCATCTCTAGAGAATCCAAATGTCATTTGAGTTAAGTCATTAGTACCAAATGAGAAGAATTCAGCTTCTTTTGCTAATTCATCAGCAGTTAAAGCAGCTCTTGGAATTTCAATCATAGTACCAACTTGATACTTCATATCAACTCCAGCATTTTTAATTTCTTCATCAGCAGTAGCAACAACTATATCTTTAACATATTTTAATTCTTTTACTTCACCTGTTAATGGAATCATGATTTCTGGAGTAATATTCCAGTCAGCATGTTTCTTTTTAACGTTAATAGCAGCTCTAATAACAGCCTTAGTTTGCATCTTAGCTATTTCTGGATAAGTAACAGCTAATCTACAACCTCTATGTCCCATCATTGGGTTAAATTCATGTAATGAAGCAATAATTTCTTTAATTCTTTCAACTGATTTACCTTGAGCTTTAGCTAATTTTTCAATATCAGCTTCTTCAGTTGGAACGAATTCATGTAGTGGAGGATCTAAGTATCTTACTACAACAGAATCACCTTCTAATGCTTCATATAATTCTTCGAAGTCACCTTGTTGGTATGGAAGAATCTTTTCTAGAGCAGCTTCTCTTTCTTCTACAGTGTCAGAACAAATCATTTCTCTAAATGCAGCTATTCTGTCTTCTTCGAAGAACATGTGCTCAGTTCTACATAAACCAATACCTTCAGCTCCTAATTCATGTGCTTTTTTAGCATCTCTTGGAGTATCAGCATTAGTTCTAACTTTTAATGTTCTAAATTTATCAGCCCATTCCATAACTCTACCAAATTCACCTGAAATAGTAGCGTCAACTGTAGGAATTAAACCATCATAAATATTACCAGTAGTACCATCAATAGAGATTTCATCTCCTTCATGATATGTTTTACCAGCTAATGTAAATTGTTTATTTTCTTCATCCATTGCGATATCACCACAACCAGATACACAGCAAGTTCCCATACCTCTAGCAACTACTGCAGCATGTGAAGTCATACCACCTCTAACTGTAAGAATACCTTGAGCAGCTTTCATACCAGTTATATCTTCTGGAGAAGTTTCTAGTCTAACTAAAACAACTTTCTTACCATTTTCTTTCCACTTAACAGCGTCTTCAGCAGTAAATACTATTTGACCACAAGCAGCTCCTGGAGAAGCTCCAAGACCTTTACCTGCTGGAGTAGCATTCTTTAATGCATCAGCATCAAATTGTGGATGAAGTAATGTATCTAAGTTTCTAGGATCAATCATAGAAACA
>CAMYZQ010000027.1 GCA_947303895.1 uncultured Bacillota bacterium
TTAAATCCAAGTTTAAGTGTCTTAATACCTGTTCTTTGTCTTTCTTCATTTTCTAGCTTAGATATAAAGTCTTTATTATTCTTTCTAGCATTCTTTATTTCATCTAATTCAGGGTTATATCCCTCTTTAATTAGATATCCTTCCTTTAAAGATATTGGTGCATCTTCATAAATAGATTTATCTAGAAGTTCATATAAATCTGTAAATGTATTTATTCCTTCAAAACCTAGTTTCTTTAAAATATCATTTATATCAGGTAATACTGATAAAGATGTTTTAAGCCAAAGTAGATCTCTTGCATTAGCAGATGAAAAACCTATTCTACCTACTAATCTTTCTAAGTCATAAATAGATGATAGATTTTCTCTAAGTTCATCTTTAAGAAGAAATTCTTTCATAAGAACTTCAATCTTATCATATCTTTTTTCTATTTCTTTTTTATCTGTTAATGGATTTAATATAAAACTCTTTAGTTTTCTAGAACCCATAGCAGTCTTAGTTTTATCAAGTAACCAAAGAAGTGAATATCTTCTTTCTTTAGTTCTAATATTCTCTGTTAATTCTAGATTTCTTTTTGTATTAATGTCCATTTGCATAAATGAATTTTCATTAACAATATTTACTTGTCTTAAATAATCTAATGATCTTTTTTGGCTAGTTTCTAGATAACTAATTAAGTTATTAACAGCCTTTATTACTCTTTCATCTTCAATAGAAGAATATAACTTAGAATAATCATTTTCTAGATTTTCATTATTATAAATAGATATAGTTAAATTATAAGTTTTTCTGATTTTATCTAAAACTAATCTATCAAAATCAGATTTAATTACAATCTCTTTTATATTTCTTTGAAGAATTTCATTTCTTAGTTTTTCTTCATCTTTTTCAATTATAAATGCATTTAGTTCTCCAGTAGTTATATCTGAATAAGCAATTGAATAAGCATATCCTAAATCAAGAATATAACCTATATAGTTATTTTCTTTTTCATCTAAAGATTCTGAATTCATTTTTGTTCCTGATGAAACAACTTGAATAATATCTCTTTTTACTAGTCCTTTAGCAAGTTTTGGATCCTCTACTTGTTCACATATAGCTACTTTATAACCCATTTCAATAAGTTTATTAATATAACTTTCCGCAGCATGAAAAGGAATACCACACATAGGTACTCTTTCATCTAATCCACAATTCTTACCAGTTAAAGTAAGTTCAAGTAAATTAGATACGTTTATTGCATCCTCAAAAAACATTTCATAGAAATCACCAAGTCTAAAAAATAATATATTATCTTCATTTTCTTTTTTGATATCAATATACTGTTTCATCATTGGAGATATCTTGCTTAAATCTACGTCATCTATATGCATACTTATTCACCTTAAGGTTTATTATAACATAAAAAGTAAATAACTGTATAATTATTAAAAAATACAATAAAAATATAGATTTTTTGATATAATATAATTAATACAATAAGGAAGAAAAAAAGGAGAAATAATTATGAATTGTAATAAGTGTGGTTTTCTTTTAAAAGAAGAAGATCAAGTATGTCCTAATTGTGGAGAGCCTTTAACTGCTCTATCACATAATGAAGTTGTTATGCAAGATGTACCTGAAAAGGTAGAAAATACAAGTGTTCAAGAAAGTAATCCTGTCCCTCAGGAATCACCATTCGTTGAAACACCAAATCCTAGTGAGCCAGTAGTTCCTACTACACCTATAGTAGAACCTACTCCAGTTACTCCTAGTGAACCTGTTATTAATGAACCAACTGTTAGTGAACCTATTGCTAATAGTGCTCCTACTATGGAAGCTCCAATAGTAGAAACACCAGTAACTGGAACTGTAACTAATACTCAAACAGTAGAAACTAAAAAGAAAAATAATGCAGCATTACCTATATTAATATTTTCACTTGCTTTATTAGTAGTTGGTGTAGGAATATTCTTTGGACTTAAATATTTTAGTAAAAAGACACCTGAACCTACTCCAGTAAAAGAAGAAAAAGAAGAAGAAAAAGTAATTGAAAAATATTATCCAATTGATACTGCAACAGGAAATCAAATAATATCAGAATATGATAATTATAGAATACAAGCTAAAGAATTAACTAAAGGTAACTTTGAAGCTTATAAATCTAAATTAAAACTTGAAGCTACTAAAGTTACTGTTACTGATACTAGTTTTAGAGCAGAATATACAGAAAAGATAGCTGATAAAAAAGATGCAATTACTTTGATAACAGTTAATTCTAAAAATGATAATATTATAGAAACTGAAATGTATATTAATGTATATACTGAAGAAAGAGTTAAAGAAATATTAAAAGCATTTTATGATTTATATTCTCCTGGTGCTACAGTAGAAGAATATACTGAAAACGGATTATATAAAGGTGGATATAAAATAGTATGTCCTAATAATATAACTATGATAATTGGTTATATAGAAGTTGATCTTACTGCAAAAAGTTCTAGTGAAACAGAAAATAGTAAAATATATTACAAAATTAATATAATTGAAAGTATATAAAAAAGAGTCTTAATGACTCTTTTATTTTTTTATAAAATCTATAATCATATCAAAGTTTATATTAAATAACATTATTATAATAGTTCCAAAGGCTAAATAAGGGCCAAATGGAAGTAGTTTCTTATCATTCTTTTGTAAGTTATAAATAGCTATAGGAAGTGCCATAAAACATGATATAAATAAACATACTAAAGCCATCTTATAACCTAGGATTAATGCTAAAACTGCCATTAACTTAACATCTCCAAATCCAAGTGAATTAGATTTAAAAACAAAATTACTAATCTTTTGTAGAACAAACATAATAACAAATATTATTACAGCTTCTATTAACATAAATATAACTTTATAACCTGCATCCATAAAACCAGTTAATTCTTCATTTTCAAATGCAAGTATAACTTTAAATACAATTATTATTATAGATAATATTATAAGTGTTATATCAGGTATTATCATATGATGATAATCACTTATTAATATAATTATTAATATAGAGAATACTAATATATAAAATATAGTACTTATTAATACTGTATCAGAATCTTTATTAACAAAATATGATAAAGCAAATAAGATACCTGTTAATAATTCAAAGAATGCACTACTTGTATATATCTTCTCATTACAGTATTTACATCTACCTTTATTAAATAATAATCTAAATAAATATAATCTTTCATATAGTTTAAGAGAATGACCACATGAATCACAACCAGGATTAATCTTAGTAATACTTTCTTTCTTACCTAAGGTATATCCTAGTTTAGTATATACATGACCAAGTAATAAACCAATAATGAAAAGTATGCTTATGTATACTACTAACATGCCCCTCATCTCCTATTATTTAAATTATATCATTATTATATACTTATACAAATATTATTTACAAAAAAAAGACATATTATTCTATGTCTAATTCTTTTTTAATAATTCTAATTAACTTCTTATGATGAAGAATACTTCTAATTTCATGTGATGGAAGTTGAAGTAATAAATTCTCATATTTAAGAAGTTTTTTAGTGTAATATTCAGTAAATAATTCATCTTTGTTTTCTAGAATTCTAGGTCCAAAATATATTGCTTCATAAGAATACTTTTCTTCCCCTCTTACAAATTCTATAACAGTATAAATTATATCTGAATCTTTAACTAACTTTTCTCTATTAATTTTAAATCCAAGACTAATAACAAACTTTCTTAGTTTAATTACATCAGTATTTGATTGAACTATTATCTTATTAACATTAGTTAACTTCTCTTTATTAGAAAGAATATCTTTAATAGTATGAAATCCCATACCTGCAATAATAATAGTATTTATTTCTTCAGGATTTACAATATTTAAACCATTACCTAATCTTAAATCTATCATAGATAATGCATCATACTTTTCTATATTTTTAGCAGCGTTATTAACAGCTCCTTCATGTATATCAGAAGCGATTAATCTTTTTCCCATTTCTTTTGCAATATATACATCTAGGAGGGCATGATCACACCCAATATCAATTATTTTGTCCTCCGGGGCGACGTACTCCGTTATAGCACTTAATCTATTTGATAACTTCATATTAGTCTACTAAATAGTCCTTAAGTTTTTTACTTCTAGATGGGTGTCTAAGTTTTCTTAAAGCTTTAGCCTCTATTTGTCTAATACGTTCTCTTGTTACTCCAAAGATAGTACCTACTTCTTCTAGAGTTCTACAAGTACCATCTACTAAACCAAATCTTAGTTTAAGTACTTGTTCTTCTCTTTCAGTAAGTGTAAGAAGTACTTCTTGAATTTCATCTTTTAATACTTCGTTAATAGCATACTCTTCTGGAGTAAGATTATTTTTATCTGATACGAAATCTCCTAAATGAGAGTCTTCTTCTTCACCTATTGGAGTTTCTAGTGATAGAGGATCTAATGAGATTTGAATTATTTCTCTAACTTTATCCTCAGTTATATGTAACTTTTGAGCAAGTTCTTTTTCAGTTGGTTCTCTATTAAGTTCTAGAGTTAATTGTCTTTGAACTTTCTTTAATTTATTAATAGTTTCAACCATGTGAACTGGAACTCTGATTGTTTTAGCTTGGTCAGCTATTGCTCTTGTAATAGCTTGTCTAATCCACCATGTTGCATATGTTGAGAATTTGTATCCTTTAGAGGAATCAAATTTATCAACAGCTTTCATTAAACCTATATTACCTTCTTGAATTAAATCAAGGAATGATAAGTTTCTACCTACATATCTTTTAGCAATAGATACAACTAGACGAAGGTTTGATTCAGCAAGTCTCTTCTTAGCTTCTTCATCTCCCTCTTCAATTCTCTTAGATAATTCTAATTCTTCATCTAATGAAAGAAGTGATATTTTACCTATTTCCTTAAGGTACATTCTAACTGGGTCATTGATGTTTAAATTCTTTGGTAAATCTTCATCATCTAAACTTAGTGCTGCTCCACCTTCAGGATCTTCATCATCTTCTCCTTCTTCGATAACTTCAATATTATTATCTCTTAAGAAATTATATAAGTCATCTAAACTTTCAGCATCCATTTCTAAGCCTTTTAAAGCAGTAGCTAATTGTTCAAATGTTAAATATCCTACAGATGTACCAAGTTCTAAAAGGTCTTTCTTTCTATCTTCTAATGTTTTAATTTCGTGATATTCATCAACTTTTTTCTTACCCTTAGGTAATTTTGGTTCATCCATTTCTTCTTCAACTATATCTATATTATTTTCAGAAATAAATGTATAAATATTATCTATTTCTTCTGCTGAAATATCTTCATTTTCAAATATTTTGTTTAAATCATCTGCTGTTACATATCCCTTTTTCTTATTTATTTTTAATAAATTTTTTTTCTCTTTCTCTAATATATCGCTCATTATTCTTCACCCTTCACTTTTAATTCTATAATTTTAGCTGCTAGTTCTCTTCTAACAACCTCATTTGTTTCTGTTTTCATTTTATTTTGTAATTTTCTTATTTCTTCTTTTTTAATATATTCTCTAACTGTATTAAAGTATGTATCTATTTCATCTAGAGTATAATTTTTATTAAACTCAAGTTCATCTATATACATAACTCTTTTAATTAGTTCATTATCATCTTCTAAATAACTAATAAAATCTGATAAATTAAAGTTTTTATATTTTTTATAATATAAAACTATTTTACTAGCTAAGTTTCTATCTAATTCATTAGGTAAATAACTTAAATTATTAAAGTAATACCCAATTACATTAGAATTCTTTACCATATGAAATAATATATATTCAGAAGCTTTTTCATATTTATTTAATACTGGAGCTTTTTTAATCTCTATTGGTTTCTTAACTTCTTTTTTCTCTACTTTAATAGTACCAAGTATTATATCTTTACTAATACCAGTTTCTTTAGAGATTTTATCTATTTCAATTAATCTTGCAGTATCATCATTCATCTTTTCTAAATCTTCTTTAACAAGTGATAAATATTTAGACAAATCATTACTATCACTAAAGTTTAATTTAGATTTATAAATATCACTCTTATAATCTATTAAGGATTTAGCATGTGATAAATGACTAAGCATTTTATCTTTACCTTTTTTAAGTATGTAATCATCTGGATCAAGGTCTTCTTCTAGTCTTACTATTTTAATATTAAAATCAGAATCTTTCATCATAGTGATACAAGCATTAGTAGCCTTTTCACCAGCTGCATCTCCATCAAATAATAAAGTTACATTATTACTTAATCTTTTTATTAAAGATACATGTTCTTTAGTAATAGCTGTTCCCATAGTAGCAACTACATTCTTTACTCCAATTGAATAAAGTCTAATTACGTCCATAAAACCTTCAACTATTATTATATTATCTTCTTTAATAGCATATTCCCTTGCATTATGATAGTTATATAGAAGAGATCCTTTTTTAAATATCTTTGTCTCTTTAGAATTTATATATTTACTTTCAGAAGTATTATTATATATTCTTCCTGAGAATCCTACTACTCTTCCATTTATATCCCATAAAGGAAACATAATTCTGTTTTTAAAAATATCATATACATTATTACCTGTACCAATACTAATACCAGAATCTACTAAATCATTTTCAATATACTTTTTTAAAAGTAACTTAGATAATTTATCATCATCAAAAGATAGCCCTATACCAAATGTATTAATTATATCTTCATCTATAGATCTCTTACTTAAATACTCTTTAGCTTCTTTACCTAAATTGGTATTTAAATTATTTTGATAATACTTAGATGCATAATCATATATGTCATACATCTTCTTAAGTGATTCATCTATAAATTCTTTCTTTTCATGATATTCAAAATTAACGCCTATTTGATCTGCTATTTTTTTTACTGCTGCATAATACGGTATCTTTTCATATTCTTTAACAAAGTTAAATACATTACCAGATGCACCGCATACAAAGCACTTATACATTTGCTTTTCTTCAGATACACTCATTGATGGATTATGATCATCATGAAAAGGACATACTCCAAAATAATTCTTTCCTCTTGGAGTAAGTGAAATATAATTCTTAATAACATCTACAATATTTACTTTTCTTTGAATACTAAGTACTTCTTCAAATGTTATTTTATTCATAAAAAACTCCCGACATTTATTTTATTCGCTATAAATAAAGAAAATTCCCCTAAAAAATAAAAAAAAGCTTAAAAATTAAGCTTTTTTTACATATTTTCATCTTTTATTTCTTCTACAACATCACTTAAATCAATTGTATCAGATAAAGTTTGAATCTCAACTGCTTCTTCTTTTACTTCTTTTTTCTTAAATATTTTACTTAAAATATCTTTCTTACCAAGTATATATCCAAGAACAATTCCTAAAGTAAATGTTAGGAATAATCCAACTGAGAATATAATCCATTCTTTAATAGATGTAGTATCTGGACAAGTTGGAACAATCTTTTTATTTTCTGCTAATCTAGTAACTAAAATAGAATATGTTTTAGTTGTAGTTCCATCTTCTGCAGTTACTAAAATATTAACAGTATTCTTACCTACTATTAACTTATCAGCACCAGTAATTTGAACTTGTGCAGCTTCGTTTTCAGGAGTAGCAGTTATTTCTAATGATTTAACATCATATGTAACATCTAAATAATATTTAACTTCTTCTACATTAAAGTCAATCTTTTGCCCTTTTATTTTTAACTCAGTTAATTTAGTATTCATAAGTTTTAACTCTTCTTCAGTAGGAGTTAACTCAAGATTAACTTTAATAGTATAAGTAGTACTACTTCCATTTTCTGCAGTACATACAATTCTAATTGTATTTTCACCTTTTTGTAGGTTATTACGATTATCACTAATTTGAATATTTGAATTACCATCACTAGCAGTTGCATTAACTGTTAATTGTGTAACATCTTTTACATTAGCAGTATAATCTCTAATATTTTTATTAAATGCTGGACTAAGTGGTGTATTTGGAATAGATAATTTACTAAGTGATGAATCACCACCAAGTGGACGAACTTTTACTGATCCACTGTTTGCAGAACAATTATTTCCACCTTCTCCATTAATAGTACAATCAACATCTTTAATAGTAAAATTATAAGATCCATCTTTAGCATTATCTTTTGTTTTAAATTTTAATGTTGCTAAAGTGTCATTACCTTTATAATTACCACTAATAGTTAAATCACTACCATTTGCTGATGATGCACCACCTAAATATTCAAAAACTCCACCATCAAAACTAACTTTAAATGAATAAGCAGTTAATGTCTTATCACTATCATTAGCTCCTGATTGTTTAACATTAACAGTAAATTCTTGACCTGCTTTAACTGTTCCTGGTCCATCAGTAATTGCAAATGTAACTTTATCAGCAGCAAATACTTTTGCTGGAACTAATATTAACGTTAAAAGCATAATAAAAAATAACGATTTAAATCTTTTCATACCTCTTTATCCTTCTTTCCGGGTACCCCTTATCATAGTAAAATTATAACAAAAAATTAATAAAAAGTAAAACAATTTTTACAAATAAAAAAATCTGGATAACCAGATTTATTTATTTAAATCAATAAACTTATCTACTGAAATAATAGCTTTAGCATAACTTCCTAGATTGAATCCATTTTCTGTTATAGTAAATGTTTCAGTAGTTCTTCCATTATCAAATAATGTGCTATATTTATATGATCCATTAGATGTTGAACTTATCTTTATAAAATAAGTATTATCATTTTGGTCATATCCACCTTTAGCATAAATTCTATTATAAGTTAGTTTATTATCTTTAACATCATAAGTACCACTACTAACTTCTACTATTTCACCATTTAATGTAGACTTTAATGAAGCATATCCATTTTCATCTAATTCCAGTTTAACTTCTAAAGTAGCTCCAGTTCCATCTTCTTTTTCATTAACTGCTCCAGTATATATTCCTGAATAAGTTATTTTTTCACAATTAATAATAGTACATTCTTCTTTAATAGGATCTACTTTACTATTAGTAGGTTCTACCTTTTGCCCTTTTACAAATAATGTAACATTATATTTATCTGCTAAATAAACACCTGTTACTACACCAAATATAAAGAATATGATTAATAAGAATAATGTAGCGAAGAATCTATTAGTAGAACTTCTTCTTTTAATTCTTTTATTTTCTTTTTTGATTTCGTCTAAAGTCATACCTTCTTCAGCTTTTTGTTTAATCTCTTTTTTAGAAATCTTTTCTTCTTTTTCTTCTTTAACTTCTTCTACCACTTTTTCTTCTTTTTTAGGTTCTTCTTTAAGAGCCTTTTTAGTTTCTTTAACTTCTTTACTCATTTATTTTCTCCTTTATTAAAACCATACTCCATATAATATACCAACTATTCCTAGTAAGAATCCTACAACATAGAATAATTTAACTATATTTGGTTCTTGCCATCCTTTAATTTGGAATGAATGGTGTATTGGAGTCTTTGGAAATACTCTCTTACCAGTTATTTTTACTGATGCTATTTGTATTATAACAGATAAACATTCAATTACAAATACTCCACCTACTATAGCTAGAGATAATTCTCTATGTGTAAGTATTGCAACAGTTGCAAGTGTTGCTCCAAGAGCAAGTGATCCAGTATCACCCATAAATACTTTAGCAGGATATCCATTAAATACTAAGAATCCAAGAAGTCCTCCTACTAATATAAAACAGAATATTGCAATATTATCATAACCTGCAAGCCATCCTGTATTCCAAGCAATCATACCATATACTAAGAATGCTATTACAGAAAGTCCTCCTGCAAGACCATCTAGTCCATCTGTTAAATTAACAGCATTAGAACTTCCTACTAACATAAATAATATAAATATTACATAAAACATACCAAGATTTAATTTAATATCAAATAAATATATTTCAATTGTTGGATCCATACCATTCTTTACATATAATAAGAAGAAGCCAACTGCTATAATTACTTGTCCTATAAACTTTTGAAGTCTTGTTAATCCTTTTTCATTAGATTTATATTTAATAATTCTATAATCATCAATAAAACCTAATAATGCATAAGATAAAAATGTAAATAATACAATTGTAAGATTACTTGTATAAGTTATCTTCTTTGTTAAAAGTAATACTGCAAGAACTATAAGAGTAGATAATATAAATATTAATCCACCCATAACAGGAGTCCCCGCTTTTGATGCATGTTCCTTTACAAACTTACTTGTTATTTGTCCCATTTTCTTCTTTCTTAAGAAAGGTACTAAAATAGCTCCTATAACTAATGCTACTAAAAAACCTGCTGTTAATGCTAAAACTGATTTAGCTAATATATACATATGTTATTCACCTCTATAATAGAATTATAGCACAAAAAAAGTAATTATACCAATTACTTTTTATATTTACATAAATGGGCTAAATGGTAAAGTCATTTCTAAATGTGCTTCATCATTAATAATATTATTAATTTTTCTAATACGAGAAAGCTCATCTGCTAACTTATCCATTTTCTTTCTATTTACAATCATTTTAATAAGTAAAATAGAACATATAATAACAGTTATAAATATTAATATTTCTATAATAGAAACAGTATTAAATATATCCATTTGTATCACCTATTTTAATTATAAAAATATAAAAAAATGAAATCAATTAATTGATTTCATTCTTTACAACGTTTTACATTAATTTGAATATTTACTTTCAATACCATAATATTTTTCTAAAGAAATATCTCCAGCTTCATGTATTTTGTTAGATAATTCTTTACCAACATATCTTATATGCCATGATTCATATTTATATCCAGTATATTCTTCTTCGCCTTCTGGGAATCTTATTATAAATCCATATTTATAACAATTTTCCTTTAACCATATTGCTTCAGAAGTTCCATTAAATGAACTAGATGGATTGTTAATATCAGCAGCTAATCCTGATTGATGCTCTGAATATCCTGGTCTTGCAGAATAAGTATCTGCTGTATCTCTACCATCTTGTCTTACATACATATCATATAAACCTACTTGATAATCATATGATCTATATCCTGATTGAATCCATAACTTAATTCCATCAGAAGTGGCGTCTCCTAGCATTTCATTAAATGCATTCATAAACTCAGGAAGTAATCCTCCAGGATTATAATCAGATGGTAATGGATAACTCTTATTAACAATCATTATTCCATCTATATAATATATACCATCTTCACCTTGAGTTACTTTTGGTTTTTCTTCCTTCTTTTCTTCTTTCTTTTCTTTCTTCTTTTCTACAATTACTTTAATCTTAGCAATAGACATATCATTACCTCTAACTTTAACAGTAGTTTTACCTTCTTTTAAAGCCTTAATTAAACCATGTTCTACAGTAATAATACTTTCATCATAACCACTATAAGTTACTTTCTTATTAGTAGCATTACTAGGATTAAACTCTAATTTAATTTCTTTAGTTTCACCTTCATTTAATGTATAACTTTGAGTAGTTTTAATAGACTCTAATTTAACATAAGTAATAAAATAATTACTATAGTTTTCATATACATTTAAAGTGAAAAATTTATCATCAACTTTCTTTCTTGATTCTAGTAATAAATAATTACCATTTTCATCAATACCATAAAGATCTACATAACCATTCTTATATAAATAATGAGGCAACTTTAATTTGATTTTAGTAGCTATTCCCATAATATTATTATTGTTTATGTATAGACCTTTTTGTTTTAAAAATTCTGTATTAGTTATTTTTTTATTTTCAGTACTAGGCTTAATATTCATGTTTTTCTTAAAATATGAAGAATCCATAGTAACAGTATAATTTCTATATGTATATGTTAATTCATCCATATTCTCATTAATATATTTAACGGTAGTTTTCCAAAGGTTTGCATTATCATGGTATAGTTTAACAGTCTCTCCTTTTTTAGCTTGATTAAGTATCTTAAAACCGTAAATAGTATATATAGTAAATCTTACTATACAAATTAACCCCACTAAAACTAAAAGACAAATTAAAACTCTATCAATTCTAAGTCTTCTCTTTCTTCTTCTCATTAGCCTATACCTCTACTATCATTATAACACATTTTAAACAAAATAAAAAGGAAGATAAATCTTCCTATAATTCTACATTATGATATACATTTTGTACATCTTCAATTTCATCTAACATATTAAGTAGTTTATTAAACATTTCTAGGTCTTCACCTTCAAGTTTAACTTTATCTAAAGAAACCATAGATACTTCATCTACTTCAAATTCCATATTAGGATTAATAGCAAGTAATGCTTTCTTAATATTATTATATTCTTTAGCATCTCCAGTTATTATTACATCCTCACCATCAGATTCAATATCTTTAATATCTACTCCTTGTTCCATAAGTAGATCTAACATTTCTTCTTCAGTATATCCTTTAACAGCAAATATAGCTAAGTTTTCATAGAAGTGTGATACTGAGTTTTCAACACCTAATTTACCATTACATTTAGTAAAAGCAGGTCTAACCATTCCAACAGTTCTATTAACATTATCTGTTAAACAGTCTACTATTAAATTAGATGCACCAGGTCCAAAACCTTCATATCTTAAACTTTGATAGTTTTCATCTACACCTGAATTAACTTTATCAATAGCTCTATTAATAATATCACTAGGAACTTGACTTCTTTTAGCTTTTTCAACTAATTGTTTTAATTTATCATTAGCTTCAATACTAGTTCCACCGTTTTTAGCAGCTATATATATTTCTTTTGCAAAGTTTGAATAAATTTTAGCTTTAGCTGCGCCATTTTTTTGAATAGCAGCTTTTCTTACTTCATATGCTCTTCCCATGTTTATACCCTCTTTTCTTTGAATATTTTACTATAATAATAGCTAAAAAAGCAACTTAAATTTTTAAAATTATGATATAATTTTATTAGGTGATAATAATGTTAGGAACAGTCTTAGGAAAGACAATTATTTTTGTAGAAAATATATTTAAATTCAATGCTTCCTCTTTTCCAGGAAGAGTTGTTTTAAAATTATTTCCAAATTATTTAAAGAAATTAAAATATCCAAAACTAGTTATTATGGTAACTGGTTCATCTGGTAAAGGATCTACTACTAAGTATATAGCAGATATACTTAAAAAAAATAATATGACTGTAGGTCATAATGTATATGGTTCTAATTTATTAGATGGAATAACTACTGCAATAATTAGAGTTACTAAAGGTAAAACTGTTAAAGCAGATGCTCTAGTACTTGAAGTTGATGAAAGATATTTAAAGTTTGTATCTAAATATATTAAAGCTAATATTATAGCTATTAATAATATAACTAGAGATCAACCTCCAAGACAAGGTAACTATGAAGAAGTATTTGGAGAAATCTGTAAAGGATTAAATACTGATACTTTAGTATTAAATGCTGATGATCCTCTACTAAAAAGATTTGAAGATGTATTTGATGGAAAGATAGTTTATTATGGTATAGATAAAAATGAGTATAGTTTTAAAGAATTAGATGACATTAAAAATACAGCTTATTGTCCTAAATGTCATACTAAACTAGTTTATGATTATTACCACTACTCTTCAGTTGGAGACTTTGAATGTCCAAAATGTGATTTTGATAGAGGTAAAATAAACTATGAAATAGATTCTATTAAAGATAATGTAGTTACTATTAATAATGATGTTAAAATAACTATTGATAATGATACTCTATTTAATCTATATAATATTGTTAGTACATATGCAGTATGTAAAACAATTAATATGTCTGATGAAAAAATAGTTAATGCATTAAATCATGATAAAACTATGAAAAAACTATTTAATGAATATACTATCAATAATAGAAAATACACAATACTTAATTGTAAAGCAGAAAATAATGCTACATATAATTTAAACCTACTTCATGTTTTAAAAGATAAAGATAAAAAAACATTAGTAATAGGATTAAGAGAAATATCTAGAAGATATAATCACTTTGATTTATCTTGGTTATGGGATATTAACTTTGAAATATTAAAAGATAATAACATTGATAAAATAATATGTGCTGGTCCATATAGATATGATATAGCTGTTAGAGTTAAATATGCTGGTTTTGATGAAAAAGATATTATCATTATGGAAAACACTAATGGTATGAAAGAAATAATTGAAAATCAAACTAGTGGTAATATTTATGGAATATTAAACTTTGATTATGTTGAACCATTTATCAAAGAAACTAAAGGAGGTAAATAATGAATATTGGTTATATATATTATGATTTACTAAACCTTTATGGTGATGATGGTAACGTAAAAGCATTAAAACAAAGATTAACTAACCAAGGAATAAAAGTAAATATAGATTATATTTCACTTGGAGATATAATTAACTTTGCTAAATATGATATTGTTTATATTGGATCTGGTACAGATGATAATTTACTTATTGCACTAGATTACTTAAAAGAATATAAAAGTGATATTAAAAGATATATCAACGGTAATAAATTCTTCTTAGCTACTGGTAACTCAGTAGAACTATTTGGAAAATATATTCAAAAAGGAGAAGAAAAAATAGAAGCATTAGATATACTTAACTACTATACTGAATATAATGATTCTAGAATAGTAAATGATATTAATTATTCATGTACACAATCTAGTAAAAATATAATTGGTTTTGAAAACCATAGAGGTCATATAATATCTAAAGAAAAGAACT
>CAMYZQ010000028.1 GCA_947303895.1 uncultured Bacillota bacterium
GTATTTACATTCCTTTCAAAAGAAGAAATTGAAGATACTATGTCTAAACATAATGCTGCTCCTGAACAAAGAATTGCTCAAAAGGAACTTGCTAGACAAATAATTACTGACCTTCATGGTGAAGAAAGTTTTAATAAAGCATTAAAAATTACTGAAGCTTTATTTAGTGGAGATATTAAATCACTTAATGAAGATGAATTAAAAGATGCATTAAATGGCGTTGATACATCTAATATTTCAGAAGATGTAAATATAGTAGATATGCTAGTTAATACTGGTATTCTTTCTAGTAAGAGAGAAGCAAGAGAATTCTTAACTAATGGATCTATTAGTTTAAATGGTGAAAGAATTACTGACCTTGAACTTACAATTACTAAAGATACTTGTTTATATAACAAATACTTAGTTGTTAGAAGAGGTAAGAAAAAATATCATTTAGTTATATTTGAATAATAAAAAAACTAGTCAATCGACTAGTTTTTATTATTATCTATTATAGAATTCAACGATAAATGCTTCGTTAATATCAGCACTTAATTCATTTCTTTCTGGATATCTAACATAAGTTCCTTCAAAGTTTTTCTTATCAAAAGTAACATATTCAGGAATACTATTAATGCTTTCTAATGAAGCAAGTATTGCCTTATGATCTCTTGAAGCTTCTCTTACAGAAATCTTATCTCCAGGTTTTACATTGTATGATGGAATATCAACTCTTTTTCCATTAACAAGAATATGACCATGGTTAACAATTTGTCTAGCTGCTCTTCTTGTAGTAGCTAATCCCATTCTATAAACTACGTTATCTAATCTAGATTCTAGAAGTTTTAAAAAGTTTTCACCATGAATACCTTCCATCTTACCAGCTTTTAAGAATAAAGTGTGGAATTGTTTTTCATTCATTCCATAAGTAAATCTAACTTTTTGTTTTTCTGTTAATTGAGCAGAGTAGTTAGATGGTTTAATTCTATCTTGACCATGAGCACCAGGTCTATATGGTCTTTTAGCTAAATCTTTACCATTTTCTAATGTTGAATAAGAAACTCTTCTACTTTTCTTATAAGCAGATCCAGTATATCTTGACATAAATTTTTCCTCCTTTACTTATATTTCAAACTTAAGTAAGACCTTATATATAAAGGGTGTATGTTTTAATACTTTCATATGTGCGCTTTAGAGGAACATATTACTCGTAAAACAATTGTAACATAGCACGTTATATACATAAAATCAGCACAATTTGTTTGCATGTATAATAATACCTAAAAATAAGGGAATAGTCAACATTTTTTTGTAAAATCTATATTATTAATATATAATGTTTATAGGAGGCATATTATGTCAGAAAACGTAGAAAACAAATTTGAAAATATAGATTCTTGTTATAAAGAGTTAATTGATAGTATGAAAAAAGCTAAAAAAAGTGCTAATAAAAGTGGACAAGGTTTATTAGATATATTAGCAAATTTCGTTAAATTATATTTTGATTATTATAAAAGAGTAGTTGAAAGTGGTGTTAATATTGGTGAAGAAACATATAGGAATTTTGAAACATCTACTAAACATGATTTTGCTCTTTTAAAAGAAATTGATAAGCTAGATAAAGAATCTTTAGAAGATATAGAAGAAAAAATAAATAAATTTTATGAAGTAGCTAAGTTACCTGTGAAAGCTAAGTCAAAAGGTTTTGGAGAAAAATAAACAGATATAAATCTGTTTTTTTATTTGTTTTAAGTATCTATTTTGTGATATAATGTTATATATAATATGGAGGAGTATAAATGAAAGATATATTACTATATGTTACAGTTTATATAGTTGTTATTTCTATTCTTGTAGGTATCTTTTTACTTAAAAATGCTAGAAGAAAAAAGAAACTAAAAGATAAAATATCTGAACTAGAAAAAGAAAAAAATCTTGTTATAAGTGCTCCTATATTAAGTGAACTTGGTAAAGTTGAATCTTTAGTTAAAGATGATAAATTAAAAGTTAAATATACAGAGTGGCAAGATAAGTTTGAAAACATAAGAAAAAATGAACTTCCAAAAATATCTGATATGATTTTGGATGCTGATGGATTATTAGAAAAGAA
Source organism: uncultured Bacillota bacterium (assembly GCA_947303895.1). Lineage (GTDB taxonomy): Bacteria > Bacillota_I > Bacilli_A > RF39 > UBA660 > RUG13038. The sequence goes on from CAMYZQ010000028.1 coordinate 2,093, forward strand.
AAACTATAAAGAATTAAGAGCAAAACTAGTAGAAATAGAATTAGATATATATAGATTAAAAGAAAGAACTAATGGTATACTTTCTGAAATACAAGGACTTACTCTAAGTGAAGAAAAGAATAGAGAAAGAATAGTAGAACTTAAATCTAAATATAGAGAAATAAAGTCAGAATATGAAAAGAATAAAGAATCTTATGGATCTGTTACTAATCAAATAGATCTTGAATTTGAAAGTATTGAAAAAAGATTTTCTGAATTTGAGATTGCTATGGATAATAAAGATTATGATGAAATTAACTATATAGTTAAGGGTATTGATGAAATGATTGATCATGCTGATTATGTTGTTAAAGAAATACCTGCAATCATAATTATGTGTAATGAACTTATTCCTAATAAGATTTCTGATATATCTAATTTATACATAGAAATGACTAGAAATATGTATCAACTAGATTATTTAAATGTTGAATATAATATTGAGGAAACTAATAAGAAAATAAAAGATATAACTGATAGAGTTAAAGTTCTTAACTTAGAAGACGTAGTATTTGAACTTAAAACAATACTTAATTATTTTGATTCGCTTTATACTGACTTTGAAAACGAGAAAATGTCTAAAAAGAAATTTGATTCTAATATGAAATCATTTAAGACTAAACTTACTAAAACAGATAAAGTTGTTAAGAATATTAAATCTCAAATTAATGAACTTAAAACAAATTATGAACTTTCTACTGAAAATATAGAAAGAATAGAAATAATTGATAAAGAAGTAACTAATATTAAAAATAGTTATAATGAATTAACTGATTATAGTAAGAATCATACATTCCCATATACTAAGTTAATAAAGGAATTAGATTTACTTATTATTAAATTATCTAAGATAGATGAAAATCTAGATTATGATGTACATACTATTGGTAGTATGAAAGATGATGAAGCTAGAGCTAGAGAACAATTAGATAATATTAAGAAGTTAATTAAGAAAACTAAGAATAGAATTAGATGTTATAACATACCGGTTATACCTAATAACTATTATGTTGAATTAAATGATGCTAATGATGCAATCAAAGAAATTAATAAAGAATTAAATAGAAAACCTATTACTATAGAAGTATTAAATATTAGAGTTGATACTGCTAGAGACTTAGCATTTAAAGTTTATAATACTGTTAATGGTTTAATTAAGTCTGTTATGATGGCAGAAGAAACTATGGTTTATGGTAATAGATATAGAGGTATTAAATCTCAAGTAGATCAAGGTTTAGATAAAGCTGAGAGTTTATTTATGGAAGGTGAATATAAGAAGTCACTTGAATTAACTATGAACTCTATTGAATATATTGAACCTGGTATACATAATAAGTTATTAAAAGTTTTTGAAGAAAAAGAATAGTCTAAAGACTAGAAAGGGGAAATAATATGGAAAGTACTATTATTGCGATATGTGCGTTAATATTTTTGATTATCATAATGATAGTCTTTTTCACTAAGCCTAAACAAAGAAAAGTAGAAAATTCATTGTTTACAGCTTTACTTATTACTAATCTAGTAGGTTTACTTTCACAACTTGCAATATATTATGTTGGTTCTTACTTTCCAGATTTCTCTGAAAGTACAATATACATATATATTTTAAAAGTATTATTTTTAGTATATTTTGCATTTGAAGTAATCTTTGGATTATATGTATGGGCTATATCTTTTGATGTAAATACTAAAGAAAATGTTAGTTTTAAAAGAAGACAAACTATAGCATATTTAATAATATCTGGAATTATATCTGTTGTTATGTTCTTTTCACCAATGGATATAGAAGTAATAAATGGATATTATTATCCAACAGGAGCATCATTCTTTACAATGTTTATTGGAATGCTTGTTGGAACAGTATTTATGATATATTGTTTATTTAGAAATTATAAGAGAGTTAAATCATCAAAATATTTACCTTTATTTGCATATGTAATTTTATCTGCAGCAGGTATAATATCTCAAATGATTAATCCTACTTATTTATTAATTGCTCCATTTGAAACATTAGTTATTACTCTTATGTACTTTACAATAGAGAATCCTGATATGAGAATGGTAGAAGAACTTAAAAAAGCAAAAGAAGAAGCTGAGAAAGCTAATAATGCTAAATCAGAATTCTTAAATTCTATGTCACATGAAATAAGAACCCCACTTAACTCTATAGTAGGTTTATCGGAAGACATTAGTAGTTATTCTGATGTACTTCCTCAAGGAGTTAAAGAAGATGCTAAAGACTTAGTTGATGCATCTACTTCATTACTTGAAGTAGTAGATAATATATTAGATATTAATAAGATTGAATCATCAAGTATAAACTTAGTAGAAACACCTTACTTATTTAAAGATGAAATGATTAAATTATGTAAGTTAAATGCTATTAAGGCATCTGGTAAACAAATTAAATTTAATGTTGAATTTCAACAAGGTCTTCCTTATGAGTTAATTGGAGACAGAGTAAATGTTAAAGAAATAGTTAATAATCTACTTAGTAATGCATTTAAGTATACTAACGAAGGACAAATAAAATTAACTGTTAAATATTCTATTAATAATGATATATGTAATTTAATTATGATGGTATCTGATACAGGTATTGGTATTTCTAAAGAAGATCAAGAAAAACTATTTAGTGCATCTTTAAAAGAAGATGGAAGAGTAGATAGTGATACTGTTGGACTTTCTGTTACTAAGAAGTTAGTAGATGCTATGAAAGGTAGAATTAGTGTTAGAAGTAATCTTGGAGAAGGTTCTATATTTATAGTAGAAATACCTCAAAGAATTAGTAAGATTACTGCTCCTGAAAAAGAAGAAGTATTAGTAGTTCCTGATAATGATCTATTTAAGGGTAAAAAAGTATTAATAGTAGATGATAATAAATTAAATATTAAAGTTGCAGAAAAAGCATTAACATTCTTAGAAGTTAGTTCTGAATGTGCACATAGTGCTAAAGAAGCTTTAGATATGATAGCTACTAATAATTATGATTTAGTATTAATGGATATTATGATGCCTGAAATTAGTGGTGATAAATGTTTATTAACTATGAAAGAAAGAGGATATACTGTTCCTGTTATTGCTTTAACAGCAGATGCAGTATCTGGAGCTAAAGAGAAATATTTATCTATTGGTTTTGATGATTATATTGCTAAACCATTTACTAAAGACGAAATAAAAGAGAAACTAACTAAGATATTTAAAAATTAACATTAGTTAGTTTTTTTAGTAAAAACTTTTAAAATTTAAAATAATTTGCTATAATTACTTATACGTGTTTCTGTTTTAAATTTTAAGAAAGGAGAAAAAATGAGTAAAATTAAAATATTTAGTCTCGGAGGACTAAATGAAAACGGTAAGAATATGTATGTTGTAGAAGTTAACAACGACATATTTATATTTGATGCGGGTTTAAAATATGCTAATGAAAAGATGCTTGGAGTAGATTATATTATTCCAGACTATAATTTTATAAAAGAAAATAAAAAGAATATAAAGGGTATTTTTATTACTCATGGTCATGATGAAAACATGGGGGCTTTAGTAGATATAATTACTGAAGTTAAAGATATTGATGTTTATTCTTGTAAATTTACTTGTGATATTATTAGAAGAGAATTAGAGGAAGCTGGTCTTAAGTTTGATAACTTACATGAAATAGAACCTCATAAAGTAATTAACTTTGGAAAGAATAGTGTATTTCCAGTTAGTTTAACACATTCAATTCCTGATAATGTTGGTTATGTTTTAAATACCGAAGATGGTGCAATTGTTTATACTGGAAACTATGTATTTGATTCTAGTGTACAAGGATGTTATAAAACTGATATAGGAAAACTTGCTTATATAGGTAAACAAGGAGTTCTATGTTTATTAAATGAATCTGTTTATGCAGATAGACCTGGATATACAGTTCCAAGTAATAGAATGTCTGAAACTATTAGAGAAATCTTTATGCATAATGAAGGAAGAATTATAGTAACAGTATTTTCTGCACATATTAATAGAATTCAAGAATTATTAACAGAAATAGAATCTACTCAAAGAAGAGTAGTTATAATGGGTAAAAAATTACAACAAATGATTAATTATGTAATTGATAATGGATATGTAATATTTAACAAAGATAGAATAGGAACACTTAATAACATATCTGATAAAGATGCTGTAATACTTATTTCAAATGAAAATGAAAAACCATTTGTCAACTTAGAAAGAATTGTAAATGGTTACGATAAATATATTAAGATATTACCTACAGATACAGTATTTTATTTAGATCCAGTATCTGTTAATAATGAAAGAATAGCTATTAAAATGAGTGAAGAAATAGCTAAATTAGGCTCTAAAGTAGTATCTCTTTCATCAAAAGAATACTTACTTAATCATGCTTCTATAGAAGACATTAAATTAATGATTAACTTAATGAATCCAAAATATTATTTTCCAGTTTCTGGTGAATATAGACATATGGTTTGTAACGCAGATGTTGCATATAGTATGGATATTCCAAGAGAGAATATTATACTAAAACAAAATGGTGATGTTGCTATATTTGAAAATGGTAATTTATTAGATGAAACTGAAAAAATATCTATAAATGAATTATTAATAGATGGTAATTCTACTAAGGATATTGGAGAACTTGTTTTAAAAGATAGAGAAATGCTTAGTGAAAACGGTATAGTAATTGTATGTGCTACACTAGACAAAAAAACTAGAAAGATTTTAGCAGGTCCTGAAATATTAACAAGGGGATTCATATACGTTAAAGATAACATAGAGTTTATTAATCAAATTAAAGATATGTCATTAGAAATAATTAATAAAAATATTTCTAATAACTATGTTGATTATAGTAAGATTAAACAAGACTTAAGAGATGTTCTTGGAACATTCTTCTATAATGAAACTGAATGCAAACCAATGGTTATCACATTAATTAACGAAATATAGGGGGATTAAAATGAAACTATATCAAGATTTAGAAAGATTAAGTAAAATGTTTCCTGATAAAAAACCAAGTTGGAATGATTATCGTACATATTTAATGGAAAGTTATATAAATGGAGAAGAAATTGAGGGCGTAGATGAATTAGAAAACGATCCTGAATTTATGATGAATGCTATTTATGCATCTGTTCCAAGTGATAAATATGATTATGCTGCCATTATGGATTTATGCGGTGATAATGCTATTAAGAGTTATTGGGTTATGGATGTTTGTCTTAAAAGATTTGATAGAAGACCTGATGTATTAGTTAAGTCTTGTAAAAAATATTTAAAATTAAATAAAACAAATAATCCATTTGCAGATTATATGAATATTGAAACAACAGAAATTATAGCTAGAACTATTAGTGAAATAAGAAATGATAAAAATCATATTGAAGATTATTTAGAAGATTTAAATGAACTGGGTGAAATATTAAAAACTAGATTTGATTATATTCTGGGATTATATAATCCTGTAATTAAGGGAAGTAAGTCGCCATTTACATTTTTAGCTGAACAATATAAAGATAATAGATATATATTACCATTTATAGCAGCTAGAATTCTTGGGGATATTCTCAATACTTCTATAGCAGATATTAAACTATGTTCTATAGCTAGGGAATCAGATGAAATAGATAAGTTATTGCCTAAAGCAATAGAATTTGTTATGTCTTTCGATAAAGGATATAGTGATTATGTTTCTGCTAATAATGTTTTATATAAAAAAATGGAAAAACGTTTAAGAGAAGAACTACAAAGAAGAATTGTTTATACTAGAAATACGAAAACATATACTTTTAATTCGTGATATAGGTAGAATGTTAATTGTAAAGAAACCATAGAAAATAGTGCAATAAGCACTATTTTTTTTATTTTTATGATATAATAAAGATGATAATGCGAGGTGCTTATATGGCAAAGAGAGGAAGACCTAGAAAAGTTACACATAGAAGAAGACGTAAGAATAGTAATCTAATATTTTATGTATTAGGTTTCTTATTCATGGCTATTGGTGTATTTGGTTTATTAGGTTATAGAGCAAATATTGTAGGTAAGTTCTGTAAAGGATTTGGTATGCTTTTAATGGGATCGTTTTATTATGTTCCATTAATAGTATTAATTCTTTTAGGTGGATATATATTTATAAAGAGTAAATTTCCAAAAGTATTTACATTTACTAAATGTGGTATTTATTTAGTTACAATTGGAGTACTAGCATTCTTTAATTTAGAACATTTAACAGATAAGTTAACTATTAAAGAAGAATTAATTAGTGCATGGGAAACATTTAAAATAGCTATGACAGAAGAAACTAGTTTTTCTGGTGGAGGAATGATTGGAACATTATTCTCATCTATATTTAATAAATACTGTGGACATATTGGTTCAATTATAGTTATATGCATAATTATATTTATAGGAGCTATTTTAATAACAGATATTTCTATTACAGATATAATAGATGCAATAAAGAATAAAGTAGTTAAAGATAAAGATAAAAATGGTATACCTGATAGAGATGATGATGAAGATGATGATGGTTACCAAGAAGGTGAAATTGATGATCTTGAAAACAATAAGCCTGTAACAATATCTCATGGAGGAAAGAATAATTCTGAATCTGAGACTTCAAATAGTCCTATAGAAGTTAAACCTGGTGTAGGATTATATAAGAATTATATATTACCAATTAATGATGCAAACTTTATGAAACAATTTAATGATAAAGAAAAATCTAAAGGTAATAAAGATAAAGAAAATGAAGCTGAGATAAAGAAGAATATTCCAATACTAGAAAAAGTACTTAGAGATTTTGAAGTACTTGCTAAAGTTAGAGAAGTCCATGTAGGACCTACAGTTACTCAATATGAATTAGAGATTAAATCAGGAACTAAAATGAATAAAGTTAAAAACTTATCATCTGAAATAGCATTAGCTATGGCTGCTAAAGATGTAAGAATTGAAGCTCCAATTCCTGGAAAAAGTACAGTAGGTATAGAATTACCAAATAAAATTAATTCTTCAGTTCCATTTAGAGAAATTATTAATTCATTCCCTAAAGAAAAACAAGATAATAAATTATTAGTAGCTTTAGGAAAAGATATAATGGGTTCTCCAAGATATTGTGAGATTAATAAAACTCCTCACTTATTAGTAGCAGGTGCTACAGGATCAGGTAAATCAGTTTGTATTAATGGAATTATTAGTTCTATTCTTATGAGAGCTAAACCAGATGAAGTTAAACTTGTTATGATAGATCCTAAGAAAGTTGAATTAACTGGTTATAACGGTATTCCACATTTACTTATGCCAGTTGTAACAGATCCAAGAAAAGCATCTATAGCTTTACAAAGAATAGTTGCTGAAATGGAAGATAGATATAGATTATTTGAAGATCATAATGCTAAAAATATTGAGATGTATAATGCAGGATTAGAACAAAAAAATAAGAAAATGGCAGAAGATTCTCAGTATCCATTACTTCCATATATAGTTGTAATAATCGATGAATTAGCTGATCTTATGGTTGTTGCTAAAAATGAAGTTGAAGATTCTATTCTTAGAATTACTCAAATGGCTAGAGCAGCAGGTATTCATTTAATAGTAGCTACTCAAAGACCATCTACAGATGTTATTACAGGTGTAGTTAAAGCTAATATTCCATCTAGAATATCATTTGCAGTTTCATCTCAAATAGATTCTAGAACTATTCTAGATATGGGTGGTGCTGAAAAACTTCTTGGTAAAGGTGATATGTTATTCTTACCAATGGGTGAAAGTATTCCACAAAGAATTCAAGGTTCATTTATAGATGAAGATGAAGTTAGTAATCTAGTTAATTATTGTTGTAAACAACATACTGCTTCTTATGATGAGAAATTTAATTTAGATAAAGTATCTGAAAGTTCTTCTTCTAATAGAGCAGATGTAGATAATGATGATCCTCTATATAATGAAGCTGTTGAATTTGTATATAAGACTAAAAAAGCTTCTGCTTCTTTACTTCAAAGAAGATTTAAGATTGGTTATAATAGAGCAGCTAATCTTATTGATAAGATGGAAGAAAGAGGAGTAGTTGGACCTGGACAAGGTTCTAAACCAAGGGAAGTTTTTGATAGAGAGGAAGAATAAAAGATGTAGAAATACATCTTTTTATTTTACAAAAAATATGATATTATAGTATATGTAAGAATAGGAGGGATTTTTATGGATAATGACGCTAAAAATATATCTGTAGAGAATGACGCCATAGAAATGCCTTTTATTGAAGATACTGGTGATGTTAAAGAAGAAGTAAAATCAGAATCTGATACTATTGATATACCTTTTGAAGAGGTTACTACAGAAGAAGAAAAACCTGTTGAAGAGAAGAATGAAGTTCCTGCTGAACCAGTAGTAGAGACTCCTGTGGAAACTCCAGTTGTTGAAACACCTGCTCAACAAGAAGCACTTGAGCCTGTAGTAGAAGAAACTCCAGAGGTTACTCCTACAGAAGAAGTAAAAGAAGCTCCTATAACAGGACCTATAATAGATGAAAGAATAATTAATAATCCTATTTATAATAAAAAAGTATCTGATAGTCAGGTAGAAGATAAAATAGGACCTGGTTTATCTTTATCAGAAAATAGTAATATGATCATTGATGACAGAATTAAAAATAATCCTGCTTATCAAAATGTATCATTTGATAATTCTGATGTTAAAGTTGATGCTGTATCAAATAATAAAGATATTATTCAAAAAGATAAGAAGAGTGTATTTGGTAAGAATGTATTCACATTAAAACATAAATCTATATTACTTCCAGTTATTGCCTTCTTATTTGCAGTTATACTTGGAATATATTTATTTATATCATCATCACAATCTAAAGTAGTTAATCTAATTAGAATTACTGAAGCTAATAAAGTAGGTTACATGGATAGTGATGGTACTATAGTAGTTAAATCTAAATACTTATCTGGAACAGAGTTCTATAATGGATTTGCTATAGTTAAAAATGATAATAATTTATACTGTGTATTAAATGGTAAAGGTGCTTTTGAAGTTCCTTGTGGAAACTATACATATATTGGTTTATATGATGGAAAATATATAGCATCTAAAATAACTAATGGTGGATTAAAGCAAGCTTTACTTAATAAAGATTTAGATAATATAACTAAATTTAAATATGATAATATTTCATATATTAATAATGGTATATTTACTTTTAGAAGAGATGCTACTGTTGGAGTATTAAATAGTGCAGGTAAAGAAATATATAAATTTGAATTAGATGAAGTAGATGATAAGAATATTATTTTAGAAGTATCTGATTCTAAATCTAAGAATAAATATGCAAGAATTAAAGTTAATGATTCAACTACTATTGTTAATATAGATACTGGTAAAGAAGTTTATAAATATACTTTAAATGAAGTTAGCGTATTAGATAATAATATATTCTCTATTAAAGAACCTGAAAAAGAAAATAATACTTATATATATATTGAGGATGATGAAGTTAAATTTACTACTAATCAATATAAAGTTATAAGAATAGATGATTATAATTCTAATATTGCATTATGTATTAAGAATAACTCTAAAGTAGATTATATTAATTTAACTAATAGTTCTATTATTAATAATAATGATAATAACGAATATTATTATAATGATGGAATAGTGTTAGAAAAGACACATGACTTTAACTTAAATACTGATGTATATAATATTATTGATTATACTGGTAAGATTGGATCATTTTCTTCAATTAATCCTGTGGATAAACTGTTCTATAATGGAATGCTTAAAGTTATAGTTTATGAAGATAAATATAACTATATAAATACTAAGGGTAAAACTATTAGTGATAAGTCATATGATGTTGCTGATAATTTTGAAGAAAATGGATATGCAGTAGTTGCAAATAATGAAAAATATGGTATTCTAGATACTAAAGCAAATGAAATAGTTTCACTTAGCTATGCTGGTATTGAACAATTAGATAAAGATCTATATAAAACTTTAAAAGAAAAATATGATTTAGAAATATTTGCATTTAAAGCAGATAATAATAAGATAGGTTTTATAACTAATAAGAATAAAGAATATATACCTGCTACTTATAATTCGTATGAAATGGTTGATGATGAATATCCATTTGTTAAAGTATATTATGGTTCAGAACCTGTATTATTAAACTTAGTTAATAAAAAAGAAATTAATATAGATAATGATAGTGATATTCAAATTAAAGATAATTATGTAATTGTAAATAATAAATACTATAACTATAATGGTAAACTTATTTATTCTGCTAAATAGAGGGTGGTTTCATGAAAAAGAAATTTATATATTGGGCTATATTAGTAGTACTTGTATTTGTACTAGCATATTTCATTTTCTCATCAAGTTTATTTGATAATGTAAGAAATAAGGCTTCTTTATCAGATATAGAAGCCACTTCTGTTCTTGATGATGTAAAAACATATGTAACAAATAATATAAAGAATTATGAAGATGGAACTATTATATTTACTAAGAATGATTTATTAGTAAATTCTATTATTAAAGAAGATAGTAATCTAGATAAAACTTCTAGAGTATTTGTTACTGTAAATGCTGGTTTAGTAACAGATGCATATATTAAAAATAGAAGTATCAATAATTATTTAATGAATGAAGTAAGTTCAAGTAATTTTGTTTCAAAAGATAATAGTTATTATTATGTAGGGGATAATGCTGATAATTACATTATGTTTAATAATAGCCTATATAGAATAATGAAAGTAAATAGTGATGGTAATCTACTAATTATAAATAATGATAAAGAAGATGTTGTTAATAAGAATAAGGTTGATGCTTATATTCAAATATTTAAGAATAGAAAGTATTATTCGTATATTAAGAATGTTACTTTATTAAATATTAGTGATTACAATAATACTATATTAAATAACAAAACATATCTTGAATCTAATTATAAGTATTTTGTTAATACATCTAATGGATATGAAGTAGTAAATGCATTAACTGGAAATGATGATGAAGCTGCATTAAAACTAGTTATTGAAATAGATAAAGATGCTTCATATGAAAAAGGTGTAGGAACAATTGTTGATCCAATAATAATAAGCGAATAATTTCGCTTATTTTTATTTTTGAAAAAAAGTGAAAAAAAGGCTTGAAATAAAGGAAAAGTAGTGATAAAATGAATTATGTGTGACTGGCTATGATGTGCAAGGTTGCTGATACACCGGGTTAAGTTGTTAATTAGTAATAAAGCAAATTGACCATTTATCAGGTTTTTGCATTGAGCAAGTCTATACAAGATATAGGCGAAAGGAGGCTATTTATGGCAAACAAGATCCAAATCAATCTTAAAGCTTACGAACATAGAGTTATCGATAAAGCTGCTGCAAAGATTGTAGAAACTGTTAAAAGAACAGGTGGAGAAGTAAGTGGACCAATTCCACTACCAACTAAGATTGAAAAA
>CAMYZQ010000029.1 GCA_947303895.1 uncultured Bacillota bacterium
AATAAGTATTAACTAATCTATTTTGAATAGTTCCATCTACTATATCATAATCTCTTAAATAATTCTTAACTAATAAGAAAGGTTCTTCACTATCAAGAACAACATTTATATTAGTCTCTTCTTTAACTTCTCTAATAATTGTATCTTTTGGAGTTTCACCTTGTTCCATTTTACCTCCTGGTAAAAAGTAAACTCTATTAAATCTACAAAGTACAAATTCTCCACTAGTATTTCTAAGAACAATTCTAGCTTTATCTAAAACCTCTGTTATTTCATCTGGTTTTAATCTTGATTTATTAAATACTACTTCTTCCATATTGTTCCTCCTACTTTAAGTATAACATATATATTAGATTAAGTTAAATCTTTCTTTGATTTTTTCTTTACCAATTAACTTTAATAATTCATATAAATCTGGTGTCATAGATCTAGTTGTTAAAGATACTCTAATAACTGTAGAAACATCAGCAATATTACCTTTAAAGTTGTCTGGATTTTCTTTATATTCTTTCATGTTTGATGCATAACCTAGTTCATCACATAGATTTTGAATCTTACTAAACCAAGTATCTTTATCATCATTATCATCATAATATTTATCAATATATGTATTAATAATATTTCTTATTTCATCTTTATCAGTAATTGATTGATAATCATATCCCGCATCATCTCTATACTTTTCAAATAGTTCGTCATACATATACCAAATTTGACCTTTAACATCAGAATATTTTTCATAATCTTTTCTAGGTTTCTTTTGTTCTCTTTCAATATTAAATATTGCTTTTGAATAATCAGGATATTTTTCTAATATATCTTTTAATTCTTCATCATAGACTTTAGCATATTCTAAAGTTGCATCATATACTTCATCTTTAGTAAGTCTACTAATATAGTTCTTTGAAATATTATATAACTTTGGTAAATCATATAATGTACTTGCTGATGAAGAACATTTATTGAAATCAAATTTGAAATCAGATATTTTTCCGTTAGGATTTTGATCTAACCAACCTTCAAAATTAGAGTTAGTAACAGTTGCTAAATATAACATAATAGCTTCTTTTGGAATACCATTTTCAGGATAGAAAGCTAGTGTTGCTTCTGGATCTAATCTCTTACTTAATTTTCTAATAGTTCCATTATCATTTTTAGTAAGTGGAGCTAAATGTGCATATCTAACAGGTTTAAATCCTAATATTTCAAACAATTGTAAATGTTTTGGAACAGATGATACCCATTCGTCTCCTCTTATTACATGTGTAGTATGCATTAAATGATCATCTATTACATGTGCAAAGTGATATGTAGGAAGTCCATCACTCTTAATAATAACTTCATCTATATCATTTTCAGGCATTTCAATAGTACCTTTTATTAAATCAGTATATTTTATTTTATTAAAGAAATTACCAGGAGATTTAATTCTTATAATATAACTTTCTCCTTTATTAATTCTATCTATTACCTCTTCTTTAGATAAGTTTCTATCTTTAGCATATCTACCATATATACCTATTCTCTCTTTAGAAGCAGATTGTCTTGCTCTTATTTCATCTAATTCCTCTTTAGATAAGAAAGATGCATAAGCTTTTTCTTCTTCTATTAGTTTTTTAGCATATGCTTTATAGATATCTTCTCTTTGTGTTTGAATATATGGACCATAATTTCCTTTATATTCAGTTTCAGATATTGCTCCTTCTGTAAAATTAATACCAAAAGGTCTAATAGCATCTAATATCTTTTCAATACCATTTTCGACAGTTCTAGATGTATCTGTATCTTCAATTCTTAAATAGAATACACCACCTGTTTGATTAGCAAATACCATAGACATGAAGTTTTGAAATAAATTACCCATATGTGGAAGTCCAGTTGGACTAGGTGCATATCTAGTAACTATTGCTCCTTCTGGCAAATCTCTTTCAGGGTACATTGCTTCATACTCTTCCCAAGTATGTTTAACATTTGGTAATAGAAAATCTGCAAATTCTTTATTTGTCATTTTTATTCCTCCTTTAAAACGAAAAAAATACCTACGATGTAGGGACTAATTAAGCGGTACCACCCTACTTCATAGATATTTCTATGCTCTTTTTAGTTATAACGCTAACTAGCGAATAAACTCCAAAGTTTCTTCAAATAAATATAATAACTTATTTTCACCAACCATAAGCTCTCTACGTATTTATTTATTTTACTATTCTTCTTCCTCGTTTTTATACGTGTATTTTAACACAAGAATTATAATTCTTCAATATCTTTAGATAAACTACTAAATAGTTCATCATTATAGAATCTTCTATTAAATAGAATCCAACCATCTGAAGCATTCTTAATTTCAATTGGTTCATCATAATAAGAAACATCTTCTTTAGCTTTTTCTATATCCAAGCATCCATCTAAATCATATATCTTAACTTGAATATCTGATTCAATTTTACTTAGTTTATATGTAAATATAGCTTCTTTAGTTTCTTTATTAGAATATTCTTCATAGATTTCTAATAATTCATCTTTAGAAGATAAACTAGATAATGTATTAGAAATAGTTTCTAATGCTAATCTCTTCTTTTCTTCTTTAGTTGGATATTCTCTTGGAGTAAAGTTATTTAGATTTACTTTTTCTAATTCTTTAATAATTAACATTTTAAATACTTTTAGTAAATCTAAATCAAGTTTATATTCACTATCTAATGCAAGTGCTAAAACTAGAGTTCCATAAACATGTTCTGCTACAGATTCTACTCTTTCTCTTTCAACACCAAGTTCAATCCATCCTGTTCTAACAATATCTTTTAATTTGTTAGCTATCATATAAAAATCTAATATATTTTTATTCATAGGTCTCACCTCTTTATTCGATTATATCACATTTATTATTATTTATCGAATATAAATAAATATTAATTGGTTTTTCTTTAATTGTAGATATACATTCTTTATATTCTTTTAATTGCTTAATATATGCAGAATCATCTATATTACTAAGTTTATAATCAATAATATCTATATGATCTGGATACTCAATTAGAAGGTCTATAACTCCATTGATTTCTTTATCATCTTTTTCATAAGTAAATTCTAATTCTTTATATACTGTGGATTCTTTCTTATATCCATATGTATTTAAAAAATCAATTACATGTTTATTCACAGGATTATTAAAGTCTTCATATTCAAATATCTTATGCATTTTAGTACCATATTCCATTAATTCTATTTCTTCTTTAGTATGAATAACTGGATCTTTAGATGCTTTTTCTTTAATAATTAAACTAGAGGTATCTTCTACTTCAGATACATTTATCTTTTCATTAGTTTTTGGAATATTTATTTTCTTACTAATACCTATTTCATAGGCTTTTGTTAAACCATATTCTTCAATATCAATACTCTTAATATAGTCTTTTAGACTAAATGATATGGAAGATAAAATATCTTGGAATGATCTATAGGATGATCTTATTTCATCTTTAACTATTCCATTATTATAGTTATTATTTTCCTCATCACCATTCATATCACATAAAAGAATCATTTTTTCTTTTGCTCTAGTTAAAGCTACATAAAATAATCTAATTCTTTCAGATATTTCTTCTTTAATATATCTATCTTTAATTAATATTTTAACTATTGTGTCTTTTAATCCTTCATTAAATACTGAAGTACATATTCCAAATTCATCATCATATAATATTTTTTCACTTAAGTCTCCTAGATTAAACTTAGGATATAATCCGGCATAATAACAGATATTGTATTCTAATCCTTTAGACTTATGAATAGTCATTAATTTAACTGAATTACTATCTTCTTTCTTAGAACTAATAGTAATAGTTAATTTTTCTTCTAATAAACTAT
Source organism: uncultured Bacillota bacterium (assembly GCA_947303895.1). Taxonomy (GTDB): domain Bacteria; phylum Bacillota_I; class Bacilli_A; order RF39; family UBA660; genus RUG13038. The sequence continues at coordinate 3,868 of CAMYZQ010000029.1, forward strand.
CTAAGTATTCGTTGAAGTATAAAATATTATTATCTTTAATAGACTTAGAATAGTTAATTATATACTCTAAAGTAGTAAGTAAATTATCTATATTACCTACTCTAGTAAGTTTATTAATAATATCAAATCTATCTACTATTAAATCTAGAATATCGCTTACAGGTAAGTAATCTATTTCACTTGATATTTCTTTTAATGTATTAAATGAAATATCATCTTTATATGTATTTTCTTTGATTAAATCAAATATTTTTTCATCATCATATTCATATAAGAAACTTCTTATTAATGAAATATATGAATGTTTAAATGAATTATCATAATAATTATTTTTAATACTAATTAATAATGAAATAATATTCTTAATGATAATAAATAAATCATCATCATTTATTTCATCATCTTTATAAATATCTAAAGGGATATTTAAATAATTAAATATCTTTTTATATGTATTAAAGTTAGTACCTCTATCCATCAAGATAACAAAATCTTTATACTCAGCATCTCTAAGTATATTATTATCTTTATCAAATATTTGGTATTTAGAAACAACTTTAGATTTAATATCTTTAGCAATAATAAATGCTTCATATTCTTCTTTCTTAAATCCAAGTTCTTTTTTATAATCATAATTATATATTTCAAAATTATTATTTTGATTATCTAATTTATTTTCAGAATATAATTTATTACCAAACATTAATTGGTTTTCTAAATAATTAGTTCCACCAAATATATTATCCATTACTAAATTAAATATTAGATTAATATTAGTTAGAGTTTCTTCTCTTGATCTAAAGTTTTTATTTAAATCAATCTTCATTCCACCATTATTATCTTTATATCTTTCATATTTATTTCTAAATATATTTGGATTAGCATTTCTAAATCTATAAATAGATTGTTTTATATCCCCAACCATATATACATTATTATTTTCAATTAAAGAAATAAATTCTTCTTGTAAGTTATTAGTATCTTGATACTCATCTATCATTATTTCTTTAAAGCTATTTTTCATTTCTTCTCTAACGTCAGGATTTTCTTTAACAATTCTAATAGCTAATTTTTCTATATCATTAAATGTATATAAATCATTTTCAAATTTATACTTATCTATTTCTTCATCTAGTTTTAAGATGATACTAATAATTGATTTAACATAAGAATATGTATTCTTAATTTCATCAATCATTTCATCTATAGTGTTATAAGAACATAATTCTTTAATTTCATTACAGCAATCATTTATCTTAGTTTTAATTGCTTTAGCTTCTTCACTAAGACCACTTATACTAGGTGTTTTAAATGCAGATTTAACTCTTATATCTTCATAAGATGAAGCAGTAAGTAGATTACTATAATGACCTAAAACTTCTTCATATTTTTCTGGTTCACATTGATATGAGATTTCTTCTAAGAAATTACTTAGTGCTTCTAATTTACTGTGGATAATGCTTAAATAAGAATCAGTTAATCTCTTATAGTTATCCTCAGTATAATAGTTATCTAAATAACTATTTAAAAATGATTTTTTATTAGGAATTAAATCTAGTTTAGATGATAGATCTAATATTAGTTTTGAAATATTTTTATCATCCTTCATACAAAAATCATTTATTAAACGAATAAAGTCTTCATCTTCTTTTTCATATAATTCATCAAATATTTTTTCTAATACTTCTTTTTGTTTAATTAATAAAACTGAATTATCTAATACATTTATATTTTTACTAACATCCATTAAGTAATGATACTTTTTAACTACAGTTAAAGAGAAACTATCAAAAGTAGTTATATAAGATGAATCAATTAGATTATATTCATCCATTAGTCCTTCATCTTTTAATTTACTCTTTATTCTTTCTTTCATCTCTTTAGCAGCCATATTAGTAAATGTTAAAATTAGAAGTTCATTGATTCTTGTGCCAGCTTTTATTTTTCTAATAACACGCGTAGTTAAAACAGCAGTCTTACCTGATCCTGCTCCTGCAGATACAATAATATTTTTGTTTTCTTCATTAATTGCAGATAATTGTTCATCTGTCCATACTGGCATAATAATCACCTCCTAATTTAAAAATTCTTTATAATCTTTTTTATCTAATTTCTTATAATCTTTTTCTTTTTTAAAACATATATCTTTATACTTACAATATTTACATGACATATCTTCATCATCTAATTTCTTTGGATTAATTTCAAATGATGCTGATAAGATTCCATCAATCATTTCATTTATTTTTGATTCAACTAAAGTCTTTAGGTTATTCATTTCTATTTCAGATAATACTTTTGAATATGAGTAGAAACTTCCGCTTTGAGTTAAACCAAGTGATTTAATTATTTCACTCTTTTCATAACTACTATCTACTAGCTTTGTTTTTTCAGTATTTGAAGTAGTATAACCTTGAAGTTTTAAATTCTCTTTTCTAATATCATCAAGTTTCTTATTCTTATCCTGAGTAATTACTCCATTTAATATTCTTTGAATATAAAATCCTAGTACTTCAACATTATCTATATTATTAATATGATCTGATAAATATAGATATACAGGTAATTGAAGATTTAATCCATAATAATTATTATTTAAATCAAGTTTAGTATCACCTGTCTTGTAATCAATAATTATCATATAAACTTTTCCATCTTCTTCTTTATAAAGAGCTTTATCAATAAATCCTTTAAATGTAATCTTAATAGTTTTATCAAAATTAATTGCTACTCTTTCTTCTTCAATAGACTTATCAAATGACATATATTTATATTGTTTATTAATAGTATCTATTACAAATCTTAATTCTTCTTTTAATTTATTAATAAAGAATTTATCTTTATTAGTCATTTCTAATTCTTTAGTTGATTCTTCGTATTCTTTATCAAAATCAAACGAAGGATTACTCATCTTAGATAACACTTCATGAAATAGATTTCCTATTACTATTGCGTTAGTTTCCTCATCTTCTGTTATTTTTATTATATTTTCTAAGTAATATTTAAACTTACATTCATAATATTTATTAAGTGATGAATAACTAAGTGATAAGTTATCAATATATTTAATTAATTTACTTGAATTAATTCCTTTAAATGAATTATCAAATGGATCACTATATTCATAGTTAGAGAATAATAATTCAAGTTCAGGAGTAATATCCCCATACTTAATATATTTGTCTATATCTTTATATAGAAGTAAACTGTTATATAAATTTGAACATGCATAATCATACTTTTCATCTTTAATTACAACATAACCTAGTTCATCTATTAAACTAGATGGATAATATATATTAAATGTTGATGTTAACGAATATGTTATTGTTAAGTTCTTTGACGACTTAATAGACTCAATTAAATTTTCTTTCATAATCTTATTTAACTCATCAGAAGTTTCATATCCAAGAATCCTCTTTTCTTTATCACTAAAGAAATCTTCATCTTTATATTTAATATATGCTGATTCCTCAGTAAATCCTAAATAAAATCCATATTCATCATCTTTAAGTTCTGTTAGATTAATAATATCCACAGCATTTTCATATTCATCCAAGCTTACTTTAGAATTCTTAGCTTCATTAATAATCATAGATATTTGTTCATCTTTATCATCAATAAAACTATATTTATTTACTATAGATACAAATCTATTAAGAATATCTTTATTATCACTTTTTAATTCTCTATCCTGTGAATAACTATCAAGTAAGTTATTGAATTCTAAAGTTTCATAAATAGATTTACTCTCATTAAAATTAATTCTTATATTAAATAAGTTAGATATAAATTTTAATCTAAATAGATAATCATCTGTAACATTTATAAGTTTAATCTTATTTATATCTATACCATCTCTTATAAGTTTATTAATACTAGATAAAACAAATACTATTTCATCATCTATTTTATTAAACTCATAAATATTATGAGTATTATTACTTATAGGATTATTAACTATTTCATAATTAATACCCTCTAAAATACTCTTTTGATAATTAGTTATATAATCATAACCATATATATATACTTTTTTATCTTTAATATATTTTTTAAACTCATTATCAACAATTAGATCATCACTAACAAGTTCTTTTATTTCTTTCAACTTATTCATCTTATCATTATTTAATTTATCAGATATATATTTAATATTATCCAAATAAACTTTAGCATTATCATATTTAATACCATACTCTTTCATTACATGATAAATAGATTTTTGGTCAAAAGAAAAAGATAATGAACATAGAAGTTCATCTAATGACATGAATTTAACATTTACTAGTTTCTTTTCATCATTTAGTTTTCTAAGAATTCTTTTTTTATTTGAATTACTTGTAATTACTAAATCATATTTAGTTAAATCCATCGTCATCACCTTCTATTTATTATCTTTTGTTTCTACAAATAATTTATTAACATTATATTCAGGTAAAACTGCATATATATCTTTATTAACTGTAAAATGAAATACTTTTTCTTTAGATTTTAATTCTTCACCATCTATACCCCAAGATTTACTAGGATTATTTTCAAACTCTATAGTTAATTCTGATAATCTATAATATTCACATCCTGGGATATTATTTAAATCATTACTATTCTTTAATATAAATAATGACTTAACTATAGCAGGTTTAGAAGTTAAAGAACAAAGTAATACTTCAAACTTATTATCATCTAGTTTAGCATCAGGATATAAGTTATTAACACCTGCTACTCTAGAACTATTAGTAATAAACATGAACGAATAATCTCCTTCATGTGTTTCACCATTTACAGTTATCTTTAAATGATTAGTTTTTATTTCTTCATTTATTTCTCTAGTAGCAAATAAGAAGTATCCTATTCTTCCTAAAAATTCTTTTAATTTTCTTGGTGTTTCATAAGAAATATTTACTAAATTTCCATAAGCTGCGCAGTAAACAAAAGGAGTTCCATTAACCATAATAACGTCTATGTTTTTCTTAACACCTGTAAAGATCCATTCAAGGTCTACTTCAATATTCTTAGAAAAACCATACATAGTTCCAACATCATTTACTGTTCCAATTGGAAGATGTGATAAAACTAGTCTATTCTTTCTTTGAAGATTTCCAGTAACTACTTCATTAAAAGTTCCATCTCCACCAGCAGCAATAACTAAATCTACATCATCAGGAAGTTCTCTAACAATGTCAGATGCATGTCCTTTTCTTCTTGTCTTTTCTATAATCATAGAATACCCATAAGAATATGCAATATCTATAACTCTTTCATATGGAATTTTATTAACACCAATTCCACTTTTACTATTATGTATAAGCACGCATTTTTTTAAATTTTCCATACTATCACCAAGTTAATTATACCATTTATAAAGAAATAAATTCAATATTCTTTTTACTGTCTAACAAGAGTTCTCTAACAAATATGGATGGTCTATTTTTATTAGTAAAAAGATATACATTATTTTTAGATCTAGTAAGTGCTACATAAAAGAGTCTTCTCTCTTCAAATATGGAATTATCTTTAACATTTATGTATTTAAATATCTTATGATTTTTCATTTTATTTGGAAATCCAAGGTATGAATCTTCCATACTTAGTATAACTACATTTTCAAATTCTAAGCCTTTGGATTTATGAATAGTCATATATTTAATATGTTTATCTTTATATATAATTTCATCCTGAGTAATACTAATGTCTGGACTTTTAATACTATTAATATCTTTATTGTTCCTGATAAGTATTGTTATATCATTATCTACCGTATCAAGAAATCTTTTTAAGAGTATATCTTCGTTATGGTTGTAATAGATAATCTTTATTGGCTTAGAATTATGTTTTTTTGATATTATTCTTTTTCTTGTTTGTTTAAAATTCTTTGAGATAAATCTTGTGGAAACATTAGATAATTCTAAACTATTTCTATAAGTATGTCTTAGTTTAATTATTTTTGAATAACCAAAGTATTTTTTAAAATATAAAAACATATTAATATCAGAACCAGAAAAAGCATATATAGATTGATAATCATCTCCGACTGCAAATATTTTACTATTACAAATATCTTTTATCATTTTTATTAGTTTATATCTTTCATAGGAAATATCTTGGTATTCATCAATAATTATATATTTATAAAATCTCTTTAGTCCCTTATCATTTATTACATTTATGCACTTATTAATCATATCATTAAAATCTAGTAAACCTTGGGAGTTTAATTCATTTTGATAAATAATATATATTTCATTTATTAACTTTAATAAAATATTCTTACTAGATAACTTTTGTAATTTATTATCATGAATATTCTTTTGTTTATACATATTAATAAATGAAAGTATAACTTTTCTAATATAATCTAAATCATATTTATATGTTAATTCATTAATAATATACTCTAGATAATCAGATGAAATACCATAATAAATATTATGATCATTTAATAACTCTAATGCTAATTTATGAAATGTATAAATATCTATATCATATTTAATCTTCTTTTTTAATTCTTCCACAGTATTACTAGTAAATGATAAACAAAGAATATCTTTCTCATTTATATGTTTATCCTCAATAAGATAATTAATCTTATTAATAATAGTAGTTGTCTTGCCTGAACCTGCTCCTGCTACTAAAAGAATATTATCATCTATTAAAATAGATTTCTTTTGATAATAATTTAATTTATCATCTAAAAACTTAATATTATTTTTAATAAATAATTCATTATTCTTATCTATCTTATACCTTAAATATATATTAAAAAATATATTAAATATTTTTTTATTATTTAAATAATAATTGTGATCTAAATATGTATTACTCATATACATTTTATTAACTCTTTACTAGAGAACTACCATTGACTTTTAAAATATTTTTTAATAAAATTAAAATATAATAGGAGGGGATTGTATGAAGAGCAAATTCTCTAAAATGATGAATATTTCATTTATAACTTCAGTCTGGTTTATAATTCTTGGAATAACTATGTTTATTCTTAGAAATAATAAAATTGATAGATTAGCTTTAATAACAGCAGGTATATTCATTTTCTATGGTGGTGCTAATATGATTGATGATTATAAAGCATTTAAACCATTTTATTTCTTTGACGGATTTACATCTGGTTTATTATCTATAATACTTGGTGTAATAATTGCTATTAATAGAGAATCTATGATTGTATTACCAATTATAATTGGTCTTTGGTTTATTATTAGTTCTACATTTAAACTTAGAATGAGTTTAGCATTAAAAGATACTAATAATAAAGCTTGGGTTCCAACTTATGTATTATCTTTAGTAACTATAGTAATTGGTTTATATTTAATTGTATATTTATCAATTAGTAATATTACTATATTTATGCTTGGTATATCATTTATATTATTTGCAATTGTAGATATAATTGAAGTATTTATATTTAAAAAGAATATTAAAGCAATAGTAAGAGTATTTGAGTAATAAAAAAAAGAAGATTTAATCTTCTTTTTTTATTTTGTCTATTAAACTATCAATATTATTACCATATTCCATTGAATCATCATAGATGAATTTTAATTCTGGCATAATTCTTATATCTAGTTTTCTTTTCTTTAATACACTTCTTATAAAACCAGTAGCTGCATTTAATTCTTTTGTTATTTTTTCTTTATCTTCATTTAATGTTTGAAAGTATACTTTAGCATATGATAAATCATTAGCTAAATTCATAGAAGTAATAGTAACAAACTTAAGATCTTCATCTTTAGCTTCAGTCATAAGAATGTCACTTATTTCTCTAATAAGCATACCTTCTAATCTTTTAGTATGTATACTCATTATCTTTTTACCTCTTGCATTTCATATGCTTCAATAATATCGTTTACTTTAATATCAGAATAGTTTTCTAGTGTAATACCACATTCAAAACCTTTCTTAACTTCTTTAACATTATCTTTTTCTCTTTGTAAACTATTTATTTCTCCATCGTATACAACAACGCCGTCTCTAATAAGTCTTGCTTTAGCATTACTCTTAATAACACCTGTATCTACTTTAGAACCTGCAATAGTTCCAACTTTAGAGAACTTAAATAATTGAAGTACTTTAGCAGATCCAATAACTACTTCTTCGTATTCTGGATCAAGCATACCCTTCATAGCGTCTTCTAGTTCTTCTACTAGTTTATAAATTACATTATAAAGTCTTATATCAACACCATAAGATTTAGCTATTTCAACTACTTTAGAATCAGGTCTAACATTAAATCCAATTACTATTGCATCTGATGCTGAAGCTAAAACTATATCACTTTCAGTGATTGCTCCTACACCACTTCTTATTACATTAACTGAAACGTCTTCAACTTTAACTTTAGTTAAAGCGTTCTTAACTGCTTCTTCAGTACCATTAACGTCTGTTTTTAAAACAACATTAATTTCTTTAGCACCTTCTTTAATTCTATTAAAGATATCATCTAAAGAAACTGCAGAACCAGATTTATCTTTCTTAAGTTTTTCTTTTTCTTTTCTATTTTCAGCGATAGCTTTAGCTTCCTTTTCGTTTGAGTAAGCCATGAATCTATCACCTGCTGTAGGAACATCAGATAGTCCTGTTACCTCTACTGGAGTAGATGGTAAAGCTTCAACTATTTCATTTCCTAAATCATTTTTAAGAGTTCTAACTCTACCAAATGAAGTACCAACTACTACTGGGTCACCAATTCTTAGTGTTCCATTTTGAACTAATAATGTAGCTGTTGGTCCATAGTTCTTATCTAGTCTTGATTCTAGAACTGTTCCTAAAGCATATCTATTTGGATTAGCTTTTAATTCTCTTACTTCTGCAATTAATTCTATATTTTCAAGAAGTTTATCTACTCCTTCACCAGTCTTAGCAGATATAGGAACATAAACAGTATCTCCACCCCATGCTTCTGGAATTAAACCTTGTTTAGATACTTCTTCAATAACTCTTTCTGGATTAGCATCTGGTTTATCAATTTTATTAACTGCTACTACTATAGGAACATTAGCAGCTTTAGCATGGTCTATAGCTTCAATTGTTTGAGGCATAACACCATCATCAGCAGCTACTATAATAATAACTATATCTGTAATAGAAGCTCCTCTTGCTCTCATTTCAGTAAATGCAGCATGTC
>CAMYZQ010000030.1 GCA_947303895.1 uncultured Bacillota bacterium
GATCAGTAAAGAAAATGCTGAGAAAGATAAGTTTAAGATTGATTTATTAAATATGTTAAATGGAAACAAATAATATGTTATAATGGTATAGGGAGATTTGTGTATGAAATTTATAAGAGAAAATATACTTAAGATATTATTAGTAGTTGGAGTTTTAATAATTATAATTGTTATTTTAATTGCATGCTCAAGTAGTGGAGGAACTGGTAAAGCTACATCTTATTCTAAGATGGAAGATAATTTAAAGAATGCTGCTACTAGATATTTAAAATCACATAGTGAATTATTACCAACTGAAGAAGGTAGAATTGAACAAGTCCAAATGGATTCAATTTATACTAAAAAACAAATGGATAAGATGACTGCTATTGATGATTCATCAGTTAAATGTGATGGATATATTAATGTAAGTTACAGATTAAATGAAAATGATGAAAAGGTTTATAGAGTTGTTCCACATATTAAATGCGCAGACAAATATGAAACTGAAGATTTATATGTTCATATCTTAAAGAATGAGGAACTAGTTACTGAATTAGATGGTCTATATAAAATAGGAAATGAATATATATTTAGAGGAGAGAATCCTAACAATTATCTACAAATTGGAGAACATCTATATAGAATTATGTCTATAGATGAAAATGGATATATCAAGATTGTTACTAATAAAAAACCATATGTTAATGGTGTTTGGGATGACAGATATAATGTTAGTACTGGTAGAGAAGAGGGTATTAATAATTATAATGTAAGTAGAATAAGAGAAGCTTTAAAAGAATACTATAATGAAAAAGATTCTTATTCTAGTCTTGAAAAAGATGTGTTTATTAAGCATAGTATTTGTATTGGTAAAAGAAGTGAAAGTAATAAAGAAATAAATAAAACTGAAGAATGTAGTATGACATTAGATGAAGATTATTTATCATTACCATTACTTTATGATTACTTTATAACTAGTGTTGATAAGAATTGTAAAGATATTTATTCTGAGTCTTGTAAGAATTATAACTACATGGCTCCATTAACAATTATGCCAACATTAACTGGTTCTAAAGACCGTACAAACATGGTATTTGAAATTGGTGATACTGCAATGCTTACTAAAGCATCACGTAGTAGAAAGGCTGCAATAGTTACATATATAACTAATGTATCTTATACATCTGGTAAAGGAACACTTGAAAGTCCATATATGATTAAATAAAAGAGTGTTTAAATTATTTTAAACACCTTTTTTTGGAATAAAATAGTTTTTTGTAGGAGGTAGATTATGGGAGAAACTAAATTTCACACAGTAAAAGAATTAGGTAAGGGGTACAAGAATAAACCACCAAGATATTATGCATCACTTGGTCAATTATCATTCTTAACACCTGAAATATTATCATCATTAGGAGAAAGTAAAAAAGCATTTGGAGTTATGTCTGGTGAAGCAGAGTTTACTCCGTATGTACCTGAAAAACCTATTAGGGAATCACAAAAAACTTATAGTTTAAGAAAATCATTAAAAAGTAATGCAAAGAGAGTGAATAGAAAATAAAAACTGAAATTAATAATTTTATTGATTATCTAAAGAATCAAAGAAATTATTCTGACTATACAATTAATAACTATTATAAGGATTTAATTGACTATAGTCTTTTTTTAGATAGTCATAACTTACAATTTGATAAGATGGATTATAAGAAGTGTGTTGAATACTTAAGATATTTAGACGGTAAAGATCTAAAAAGAACTAGTATATCTAGAAAACTTAGTTCTCTTAGAACTTTTTATAAGTATTTAGTTTTAAATAATAAATCTGATAATAATCCATTTATGTTAGTGTCTTCTCCGAAAAAAGAAAAAAGAATACCTAAGTTTATTAATTATGAAAATATAGAAGAAATATTTAAGATGCCAGATATTAATACTGAAGTAGGTCAAAGAGAAAGAGTTATACTTGAAATATTATATTCATCAGGTGTCAGAGTATCTGAACTTGTTAATATTAAGATTAAAGATATAGATTTTTCTGAGAAAACTATAGTTATAACTGGTAAGGGTAATAAAGAGAGAATGGTATCTTTTGGAGACTATGCGAAAGATGCAATTGATTTATATATTAAAGATGGAAGAAAGAAACTTCTTGGTGATATAGATAGTGAATATTTAATAGTAGGACATAATAAAGAATCTTTAACTACTAGAAGAGTAGAACAGATAATAGATGATATTATTAAACATACTAGTATTAAATTAAATATTACTCCACACGTATTTAGACATACATTTGCAACTCATTTATTAGATCAAGGATGTGATTTAATAGTAGTCCAAGAATTACTTGGACATGCATCTTTATCTAGTACTGAAATATATACTCATGTTAGTAATGAACAAATTAGAAATGTATATTTAAATGCTCATCCAAGAAGTAAGAGGAATATGAAATGAATTTTGATGCAATATATCCTTCAATAGACCTACATGGTGAAGATAGAGTGTCTGCTACTTTAAGAGTTAAAGAGTTTATTGAAGACTCAGTTTTTCTTAAAAGAAAGAAGATAATTATCATTCATGGTAAAGGATCTGGAGTAGTAAAAGATGCAGTATTTAAAGAACTTAAAACTAATAAAAATGTAGATAGTTTTCATTTAAATATGAACCTTGGATCTACTACTGTAATACTTAAAGAAATCAAATAGCCAAATGGCTATTTTTTGTTTTTTAAAAACCTTAAAAAAATTTGACATATTAACCCTCATGTGTTATTATAGAAACCGTTTATTTCAAAGGGGGATGAAATATAATGGAAAGAAAAGGTACATTTATTAGAGATTTACTAGTAAAAATACTATTAATAGCTTTATTCCTATTCCTATTAATGTATTTATTTCCAATGCCAAATTTAACACCATTTTATAGTGCAATCTTTAATAATAATATCCAAACAATGAAAGATGCAGCTGAAGATTATTACACAGTAAGTAGAATGCCAACTGAAAATGGTAAATCTGAAAAGATGACTTTAAAGGAAATGGAACAAAAGAAATTAATAGTTCCTTTTGTAGACAAGAATGGTAAGTCATGTGATAAGAATAAGTCTTATGTTAAAGTAACTAAAGACGGTGATGAATACGTTTTAAAAGTTTCATTAACATGTTCAGATGAATCTAATTACATTATTGAAAGAATAGGTTGTCATGATTTCTGTGGAAACGGAATTTGTAAAACTGAAGAAAAGAAAGAAGAACCTAAACAACCAGTTGTTGTAACTGATGATGAAGGTACTATTACAGTTAAAGTTCCAACAGGAAAATATGTAAAGGAATATGAGTATAAAAGAGAACTTAAGAAAGATACTTGGGTTTTAGGTCAATGGACTGATACTAAAGTAACTGAATCAAGTACAGTTAAGTTAGCTGATACAAGAACTCTATATACTGGTCAAAAGAAAGTTACAACTGATAATAGAGAATATAAACATATTAAATATGGTTATAAAGATAATTGGACTATAGGTGAATGGGTTAACACTACTGAAAAAGAAACTGAAACTCATAAATTATATTCTAAGAGAACTCTATATACAGGTGAAAAACTTGAAGTTGTTAAAACTCCAAGATATGAATATGCTAAAACTAAATATGTTTTAACAAAAACTATTAATTCTTCAGAAACTGTATGTACTGATTGGAAGAAAGATACTCAATGGAGATCAAGTAAACCATCTGATACTGCTTCTAAAAAATGGGGAAGTAGTTATAATTCAAATACAAATTCAACTTATACTTTAATTCAAAGTTCATATAAATCTACTACAGTTATGCCAACAATAGTTGAAACTGGTGGTACTAAATATAAATATGAATTAGTAAGTAAAGTTGATAATTATAATTGTGCACCTAATTGTGCTTCTAACAGTATAATTTATTATTATAATGTTTATAAAGAAAACAAGAGTACACAATATCAATATTATTATAAAGATTGTACAGAAGAATCTACTTCTAAAGTAGATACTAAAACAGTTTATAAGAAAGCTGATAAAGATAGTTTAGTTAAACAAGGTTATACATTAAAGAGTACAACTGTTGAAGATAAGATGTGGTCTGATAGTGCTACTGCTCCAGCTAACTATGAAAGAACTGGTGAAACTGGTACTAGAACTACAAATAAATATACTTCATTAGGTAAATGGGTTACTAACAAAAATAAACTTGGTGAATATACTTATAATATTTCAACAACAGTTCAATATAAGTATGCTGATTTAACTAGAACAAAATATATTGAAGATACTAAATGGACTAAATCTAGTAAATCTGAAACTGGTTATGAATATACTGGTGAAACTAGAGGATCATCTACAGTTAAATATATTGATTTTGGTAAATGGGTATTAAGTAAAGATTTACTTGGTGAATATACTTATAACATTAAAACTAAAACTCAATATAGATATAAGTATTTAAATACTGAATCTAAAACTGAGTATATGTGGTCTGAAACTAATCCAGGTGAAGATTGGGTAGCTACTGGTAAGAGTAGAGAAAAATATATCCAAACTGGTTATAAAGAAGAAACTAGAACAGTTCAAAGAAATAGACAAAAGTAAGAGATAATCTCTTACTTTTTTTATGTTATAATTTAAGTAAGGAGGCAAATATGGTTATATCAGTATTAGTAGAAATAAATATAGATAAAGTATTTGATTATAATGTACCTGAGAATCTTAGGGAAAGTATTTGCCTAGGTAAAAGAGTTTTAGTTCCTTTTGGGAAACAAACTTTAGAAGGATTTATAATTAATATTAAAGATGAAAGTGATTATGATTTAAAAGATATAATAGAAGTTATAGACTCTGAAGTAATACTTAATAAAGAATTATTAGAACTTGGTAAAGAAATAAGTAAGAATAATATATGTAATTTAACTTCAGTTTATCAAAGTATGTTACCAGTAGGATACAAAGCTAGTAATAAAAGAAAAGTATCTATTAGAACTAAGAATTATATTAGATTAATAAATGATGATGTAGTAGAGTTTATTAGTACATCTAGGTCAGAAAAACAAAAAGAAATAGTTTCTTATTTACTTAAGAATAAGAGTAGTTTAACTACTAAGTTTGATAATGCATCTATTAATGCATTAATTAAAAAGGGTATTATTGAGAAATATTCTGAGGAATATTATAGATTAAATGATAATAATGAAGTAGAAGATTTAGTTAAATTAAATCCATCACAAATAGAAGCTTATAATCAAATAAACAATAGTGATAAAGATGTTATTTTATTAAATGGTATTACAGGATCTGGTAAAACAGAAATATATATGCATTTGATTAAAGATACTATTGATAAGGGTAAAGAAGCTATATTACTTGTTCCTGAAATTAGTTTAACTCCTCAAATTATTAATAGATTTAAAAAACATTTTAATAAAATAGCAGTTCTTCATAGTGGACTATCCCAAGGGGAAAAATACGACGAATATAGAAAGATTTTAAATAAAGAAGTAAATATAGTTATAGGAGCTAGATCTGCTATATTTGCCCCTTTAAATAACCTAGGAATAATAATTATAGATGAAGAACATTCTGATTCTTATAAACAAGATCATAATCCTAGATATAATGCTATAGATGTGGCTATTTTAAGAGGTAAAACTCATAATTGTAAAGTTATATTAGGAAGTGCTACACCAACTATAGAAGATTATGCAAGGGCTAAAAAAGGATATTATGAATTAGTTAAATTAGATAAGAGAGCTAAAGATGCATCACTTCCACTTGTTAATATAGTAGATATGACAAAAGAAGTAAGAAAAGGTAATAAGATATTCTCAGAAGAATTACTTTTATCTATAGAAGATAGATTAAATAAAAATGAACAGGTAATGCTTTTACTTAACAAAAGAGGATACTCTAATTATTTAATGTGTTCTAATTGTGGTGAAGTAACTAAGTGTCCTAATTGTGATATTACTCTTACTTATCATAAAACTAGTGATATGAATAGATGTCATTATTGTGGGTATGCTGATAATAATAAGAAGGTATGTTCTAAATGTGGTGGACCTCTTAATAATGTAGGTCTTGGAACTGAAAAAGTAGAAGAAGAAATAAATAAGTTATTTCCTACAGCAAAAGTTCTTAGAATGGATATAGATACTACAAGTAATAAAGGTTCTCATAATAAAATAATAGATAAATTTATGAATCATGAAGCTGATATTTTAGTAGGTACTCAAATGATATCTAAGGGTTTAGATTTTCCTTTAGTAACATTAGTAGGTGTTATAAATGCAGATACAATACTTAATTTACCTGATTTTAGATCATCTGAAAAAACATATGATTTAATTAGTCAAGTATCAGGTAGAGCAGGTAGATCTAATTTAAAAGGAAAAGTAGTAATTCAAACATATAATAAAGATAATTATGCTATTAAGTTAACATCATCTAATAACTATGAAGACTTTTATAATGAAGAAATAGCTATTAGAAAGAAATTATATTATCCACCATATTCATTTATAGCTTTAATAAAAGTAGGTGGTAAAGACTTTAATAATACTTTAAAGGAAGCTAATAAAATAGGAGATTACCTAAGAAGTAATATAGATAAAGAAATAGTACTTGGTCCATCAGTTGGATCACTATCTAGAATTAATAATATATATTACTTTGAAATTATTATTAAATATAGAGATAAAGAAAATATAATTAAACTATTAAATGATGTTAGAAATATAACTATTACTAATAGTAAAATCAATGTCCAATTTGATATTAATCCTAATGCTTTTTAGGATTAAATATGTTATTATAAATTTAAGCAAATAGGAGGTATTTATTTATGATTTGCAATAATTGTGGAAAAGAAGTTGAAAATGGTACTAAATTCTGTGCTAGTTGTGGAACTAAAGTAGAAGAAGTAGTATCTACAAAAGTAGAAAAGAAGGAAGAAGTTAAAGTAGAACCTGTTAAAAGCAGTAATCAAGGATCAAGTGCTCTTGGAATAGTAAGTATGGTTCTTGGTATTATTTCAATTATTTTATCTTGGTTCTTAACAGTATTTATTTTAGTTATTCCAATCGCAGGTTTAATTTTAGGTATCTGTGCAAAAGGTAAAAAAGCATTTAAGATTACAGGTATTATTTTAAATGCTGTATCAATAGTAGTAGCTATTATTATGTTTGTAGTTGGTTTAACTGCTATTGGAAGAGGTGTTAAAGAATCTATTCCTGAAATAGAAAAAGGATTAAAAACAGTTGAAACTACTGTTAAAAGTGGTTATCCATATGGAACTTGGACTTGTATAAATTATTATGATACTAATGCAAGTGCATATCAAGATGATGTTACTAAAGCTCCAGCTGATATGAAAACAGTATTATATTTATATACAGATAATACATTTAGATATGGTCCATATTCAGAAAGTTATAAAAACTACTATAAAGGAACATTTAAATATACTATTGAAAAAGAAAAGAACGAACAATATAAGAGTCAAAATTATTCATTTATAGATGTTGAAACTACTATAAATGATGCTATGATTGATGGTGTTAAGAATACTGAAGCTACTGGTATGCATTTTGAAATGGAATTACTTGGTGGCAGTAAAGATTATGATACTGCATTAATGCTTTACTATAACACTTATAATACATATTATTGTCAAAGATAAGAAGGTTTATAAACCTTCTTTTTTTATGTAAAATACCCTTGTCAAACAAAGAAAAAGTGTGCTATAATATCCTTGCTTTTAGAAAAAAATGCACAAATATTGATTTGTGAACCGTGTGCTAGTAATAGTGGGGAGCAAAGAAGAGATATTTGGAAGATGAAACAAAAGGAGGAATTTATTTATGACAGTAGTTTCAATGAGCTATTTATTAGAAGCAGGTGTTCATTTTGGACATCAAACTAAAAGATGGAATCCTAAGATGAAGGAATACATCTATACATCTAGAGATGACATTTATATTATTGATCTTCAAAAAACAGTTAAGAAGATTGAAGAAGCATATGATGCTTTAAAGAAAATTGCAGAAGATGGTGGAAAAGTTATCTTTGTTGGTACAAAGAAACAAGCACAAGAAGCTGCTAAAGAAGAAGCTTTAAGATCAGAAAGCTATTATATGGTAGAAAGATGGTTAGGAGGTACTCTTACTAACTTTAGAACTATCAAAAGAAGAATTAATAGAATTGAACAAATCGAAAAGATGGAAGAAAATGGTACTTTCGAAATGTTACCTAAGAAAGAAGTTATCAAAATTAGAAAAGAATATGATAAGTTAAAACTTTATTTCGAAGGGGTTAGAGAAATGAAGAAAATGCCAGATGCTATGATTATAGTAGATCCTAAGAAAGAATTAAATGCTATAAGAGAAGCTAGAAAATTAAATATACCAGTATTTGGTATTGTTGACACAAACTGTGATCCAGATCTAGTTGATTATGTTATTCCAGCTAATGATGATGCTGTAAGATCTATAAAAGTAGTTCTTGGAGTTTTAAATAATGCTATTTGTGAAGCAACAAATAAAGAATTAGTAGACTATGTTACTGAAGACGATAAAGTTAATATGGCTGATGTAGTTGAAGATATTAAAATAGTAGAAAAAGAAGATAAAGTAGAAGCTAAAGAAGAAAAGAAACCAGCTAAGAAAGAAACTAAAAAAGAAGTAGTTAAAGAAGAAAAAGTTGAAGAAAAGAAAGAAACTAAAAAAACAACTAAGAAAGTAGAAAAGAAAGAAGAAGTTAAAGAAGAAAAGAAAACTACTAAGAAAGCTGCTACTAAAAAAGAAGAAAAAGTTGATTTATCTAAATTAACTGTTGCTGAATTAAAAGAAATGGCTAAAGCTAAAGGTGTTGAAGGATACACTAAATTAAAAAAAGCTGAATTAATTGATGCTTTAAAATAATAAAAGGAGAATAAAAAATGGATGCAAGTTTAGTAAAAAAATTAAAAGATATGACTAATGCTGGTTTAATGGATTGTAAAAAAGCATTAGAAGAAAACAACGAAAATATAGATGAAGCTGTTAAATGGCTTCGTGAAAAAGGTATTGCTAAGGCTGCTAAGAAACAAGATAGAATAGCTGCTGAAGGATTATCTACAGTATTAATTAATGGTAATAATGCTGTTATCTTAGAAGTTAACTGTGAAACTGATTTTGTTGCTAAAAACGAAAGATTTACAGGTCTTTTAGATAAGATTGCTAACGCATTAGTTAATAGTGATGCTACTACTATGGAAGAAGCATTAGCTGTTGCTACTGATGATGGAACTATTAATGATTCAGTTATTAATATAACTGCTACATTAGGAGAAAAAATCTCATTCAGAAGATTTACTAAATTAACTAAATCTGATGATCAAGTATTTGGTAAATATATTCATATGGGTGGTAAAATATCTGCATTAACAGTTGTTAATGGTTCAGATGAAACTGTAGCTAATGATGTTGCTATGCATTTAGCTGCTATGAATCCAAAATATATTTCTAAAGATTTAGTTCCAGAAAAAGATATAGAAGAAGAAAAAGAAGTATTAAAAGAAAAAGCAATTAATGAAGGTAAACCTGCTGAAATTGCTGATAAGATTGTTATGGGTGGTATTTCTAAGTTCTTTAAAGAAAACTGTATAGTTGAACAAGAATATGTTAAAGATCCATCTAAGACAGTTGGAGTATACCTATCATCTAATAATTCTTCATTAGTTAACATGGTTAGATATGAAGTTGGAGAAGGTATCGAAAAGAGAGAAGAAAACTTCGCTGAAGAAGTTATGGCTCAAATGAAGTAATGATTTAATCATTACTTTTTTTATGTTATAATTTAGCTAGGTGATAATATGAATAATATATATGTAAGAAAAGAAAATGATAATGTAGTATTAGTATATAAAGATTTAAAGGTACCAGCTTATATAGGTAAAAATGGTTTTACCGAAGATAAAACTAAAGGGGATTGGAAAACTCCTGTAGGTGAATTTAATTTAGGCGTAGCATTTGGTAAATATGATAGTATTGATACCAAGTTACCATATATAAAAATAGAAGATGATATGTACTGGGTAGATGATGTTAATTCAGATGATTATAATGAATTAATTAAGACATCTATTAAGCCTATGTTTAGTGCAGAACATCTAATAGATTATGTAGATGATGCTTATGAGTATGCTATAGAAATAAAAACTAATCCTGATAATATTAAGGGTAAAGGTAGTGCAATATTCTTACATTGTAAAAGAAAAGACTATACTGCAGGATGCGTAGCTATAGAAAAAGAAGATATGAAAAAATTAATTGGAATGATAGATTCTGATACAAAAATTATAATTGAAGGTTAATAATGTAAAGTTTTACTTTATTAATACTTTTTATGATATAATTATATTTAGAAATGAGGTATGAATATGTTAGATGATATTCTTTTAGAAGTAGAAGAAAAAATGACAAAGTCTATTGAATCATTAAAGGATAGACTTACAAATATAAGAGCAGGTAGAGCTAATCCTGCTATGCTTGATTCTGTTAAAGTTATTTATTATGGAACTGATACACCATTAAACCAAGTTGCTAATATTTCTGTTCCAGAAGCAAGAAAATTACAAATTAAACCATATGATAAATCTTGTTTATCAGATATAGAAAAAGCTATTTATGAAGCTGATCTTGGTTTAACTCCTAATAATACTGGAGAAGTAATATTTATTTCAATTCCAGAACTTACTGAAGACAGAAGAAGAGAACTTGTTAAACAAGCTAAAGCTATGAGTGAAGAAGCTAAAATAGCTTTAAGAAATATTAGACAAGATGCTAATAATGATATTAAAAGACTTGAATTAAATGAAGATGAAGAAAAATATGGACAAAATGAAGTTCAAGAATTAATTAATAAATATAATAAACAAGTTGAAGATATCGCAGCAGAAAAAGAAAAAGAATTAATGACTATTTAATGGAGGGTATTATGTTTTGTGGAAATTGTGGTACTAAATTAAAAGATGGTAAATGTCCTAAATGTGATAAAAAAGAAACTAAAAAAGTAACTAAGGTTACTAAAGTAGAAGAACCAAAAGAAGAAAGTGTTAATTCTTTTGGATGGGGAGTTCTAGGATTCTTTGTTCCTATTGTAGGTCTTGTTTTATTCTTTGTATTTATGAATAGAAAGAAAGGAATATCTAAGGCTGCAGGTATAGGAGCTTTAATAGGTTTTGTTAAAAATATAATTGTATTTGCTTTATGCTATGTATTATCATTTTATAGTATATTTAGTTTAATAAATTATATTAACAATTCATTTCCTACACCATATGATATAAATGATGTTTGGGAAGATCCTCTTTGGGATGATGACGATGATGAAGATGATGATATCATTAAAAAAGATGATAAAATTCATAATATTGAAATGACAGATATTAATACAAATATAGGTTTAGATAAAAAGACTTATGAAGTTAAATCTTTAAAAGAGTTATCTGCAAATAAAACTTATGATGATAGTGCATATAGTCTTAATTTTAGTAATAATAAATTTGTATTATCCACTGTTGATACAAAAGAGATATTAAAAGTATTTGATAATGTTAAGAAGGTTTATTATAACTCTCATGATTGTAGTGGACTTGAATTTATCATTGTAGTAACAGATACTAAAGCATATTATATTAACACTTATGTTCATGTAACAGAATTAATGAACTTTGTTGAACTTAAAGGTAACTATGTTGATTTCTATAGTACACCAAATCATGGATATACTTGTGGTGGTTCTTCTATAGCATTAGGTAAAACTGCTACTGGAAAATATTATGATTTAAATGGTGAAGGAGAATTTACTCTAGAAGGCATTTACTATTATGATAGTCCAAACAGTTTTATAACTGCTAATAGAAATTTTAGAGTAGGTAATACTATGGGATCTGCTAAAGCTATTATTACATCATCTGAAACAGATATAGTTTTAGGAATAGTAGATGTAAATAATAAAGCATATAGATATAGTTATGATAATGGAGGACAAGAAGAAACTGCACTTTTAAATCCAATATCTAATATTGATGTAACTCCAGCAAATGTAGTAACTAAAATTGTATATAATGAAGATAAAGATACTGTTAGTTTAGTATTTGATAATGGTAAAGAATATACATTTGAATATGCTGCATTAGATTATTAATTAATAAATGTCAACTAAAAAGGTTGACATTTATTTTTATATGTTATAATATATATGTAGTTAAAAAAAGGAGGAACGAAAATGGCTGTTAAAATTAGATTAAAAAGAATGGGTGCTAAGAAAAGACCATTCTATAGATTAGTAGCTGCTGATTCAAGAAGTCCTAGAGATGGTAAATTTATTGAAA
>CAMYZQ010000031.1 GCA_947303895.1 uncultured Bacillota bacterium
TTTAAAAGTTCTACTTTTTCTTCATCTAATACATCTTTAAGATCAATATATTCTCCCTTTAAGAATCCTTCTATACCATGTACCATACCATAAATATGAGTACTTCCAAGTTCTTTAGCAGCTTCATAAACACCAACAACTGATGAGTTAATAACTGCTGTTGGACCACCAGATTGTCCTACAATAATATTTTTCATAATTTACCTCCATGTAATATTATACAACAAAAAAATAGTCTTATGACTATTTTTCTTATGGTTGTAATATAATTTTCTTAGGTGGTTCATTATAAGTAAAGTTAGAATCTGGTTTGCGAGCGATAATTCTATCAATATCGGCAATTTTTTTATCATAGATATCCTCAACATTTTTTCCACCAAAAGTTAGAGTTTTATTATCAATTATTAGAGTGTCTCTTAAGTCCTCTAATATTTTTTTATATAATGCACGTAAATCTGTTGCTAATTTTTCTCTTATTTTCTCTGCTAAAGCAACTGATTCCTCAGTTTGATCAGGAACTTCATATCCATATAAATGACATATTGCTTCAATAACTTGATTTGTACTTAGATTTCTATGTTTTGTTGACAAGAAATCAATATTAGTTCCTTCTCTAGAACAGCTATAACATTTAAATCTATTATTAATGTCGCTAACAACAAATGCTGAGGACTTATTTCCATCAAGTGTACAAGGCATAAAAACACTATTCTTACTTACAAGTCCTACTTCTACTTCTCCATACTTTGACATTGCTAATTCATATAATGCTAGAAGAAGTAAAGATGCATTATTTATTATATATTGATAATTTGCACCGTAATACTTTTTATTAAGACCTGTATTACTAACTTGAGCAACAATTTTATTTAATAACTCTAAAGAATGAGATACTTCATGCATTTCTCGAATGGTATCTGCATTACATCCTCTTAATTCTCTATTATATTTTTCTACCTTCTTATATTCTTCAAAATCAATTCCATCTGTTAAACCAGTTATATATAATTTTTCTATTTTTCTGTGTATATTTGCCATAATCTTCCCCCGACTGTTTGTTTTTTTATTATAACATGAAAAATAAAAAAGACAAGTACTTGTCTTTTAATTTAATGCTTCTTTTAAAACTTTTAGATTATCATTCATAATATCTAAATAAGTTTTACCATTTTCGAAGTCTTCTTTAGATATATTATGAGCAGAATTAAACTCCAAAACTTTTGTTCCTGTTTCTTTAGATATTGTTTTAGCTATTTTTTTATTAGAAAATTCTATAGTTAATATAACAGGAATATTATCTTCTTTTACTTTATTTATTAAGAAAGAAATAGTTTTTGCACTAGCTTCTGTTTCAGATGAACAACCAGGAAAAGCAGCATAATAACCTAATCCATAGTCATCAACAAAATATCTAAACGGAAATCTATCTGCAAATATTAATTCTTTTCTATTAGAGTTATTAACTACGTCTTTAAAACTATTATCTAGTTCTTCTAATTTGAATTTATAAGAAGAATAATTGCTTTCATATAATGAATAGTTTTCAGGATCAATTTTATGAACTTTATCAGTAATAGCTCTAGATATAGCTATAACATTTCTAGGACTAGTCCAAACGTGTTCATCATATTCTTCTTCCTCTTCATCTTCTTCAATAGTCATACCATCAACTGTTTCTTCATATACAGCATTTACTTCATCAATCATTTTAACTATTTGTATATTTGATGTATCAATTGTATCTAATAAATCATCAACCCATTCATCTGATTCTCCACCAACATATATAAACATACTAGCTTTACTAATACTAATTATGTCCTTTGGTGATGGTTCATAATCATGAGACTCAGATCCTGGTTTTAAAAGCATTTTAACCTCTATATCAGAGCCTTTTGTTATTTCCCTAGCAAAGTCATAAGCAGGGAAATTTGTGGCTATAATAGTCTTTTTATTGTCATCTGATAAAGAACAACCACTAATTATAAATATTGAAACAATTAATGTTAAAACTGATATAATTTTTTTCATAAATACACCTCAATTTGAAAATCATTTTCAATTTATATTATACACTCTTTTTTATTAAAAGCAATAAAAAAAGACTATTTCTAGTCTTTTTTTAATTATAATCAATCATTGCATCTCTAAATTGTTCTATTAAAACTTTTTCAGAAGCAATTTGTTCAGTAGTTAATCCATACATATACCAGTTATAAATTTTTTCATTAGTATCATATGTTTTATACATAGATGTAAATCTTGGATTAATACTTGAACTAGATAAATTATCATGGAATCTAGTTCTATTTAACATTCCATAGAAATATGACAATTCATAGTCTTCTAATCTTTCTTCTTCAGATACACCAAGAAGACCTTCTAAGAAATATGCTAATGTGCCTGTCCTATCAGTACCAATTGTACAGTGGAAATATATATTATCTCCATTAACAACTGAAGTCATAACATATTTTATAGTATCTCTTAATGATGAATAATTAGCAGAATTACTAGGGTATATTAAATAGTTAGTCATGATAATATCTTGACCACTAGGTAAAGTACCACAGTTACCATCACATTTATCATGTTTTGGTAATCTAACAGGATTATTACCTTCAGTTTGAATTCTTAAATCTACTTCTCTAGTAATTCCTAATTTAGTTAAACTATCAACATCAGTTTGTCCCTTAGATAATTGAGCTCCTCTATATAGTTTTCCATATTTTAATGTACCTGTTTTAGTAGCATTATCTCTAGTAAAGCTAACTGACATACCACCTAGATCACGAACATTTCTAGCAGAACTATAAATTGTTCTTCTTACAGCAGTTGGAGCAACATAACCATATATATTACTATCAGATGTTGATTCCCAACGATATGTTTTACCAGGAATCATATTATAAATAATACCATTATCAGATGTTGTATATGTTACTAAAGTTTTTTCCCCTGTTGATGTATTGTATTCATATACATTAATATTTTCTGATAAACCAGTATCATATCCATTAGGTAATTCACATCGGTTACCAGCTGATGGATTATCACATTTATTATTATTAGCATCTGTTCCACAATAAGAACAATTATGAGCATCAAAATTAGCTCTCATACTAGCTTCAAACTCTGTAGAATCAAGTACTTCAGTATAAGCACTAACATCTGCTTTTGTACCTGTAACTGTATATTGAGTTTTCCATGTATTTATATTATTAAAATAGTCCATCATTACATCATTAGTCATATTAAATGATACTGGAGTATCAGATGGAGTATAACTCCATACTGCATAATATGTTTCATCTTGAATAGGTACTCTTGTAGATAATACTTCTTGATCATTTTCATCAAACCATCCATCAAATGTATAAATACCTTTAGTAGGTTCTGGTAAAGTACCAACTTGAGAACCCGAATTAATAAGAACATAATCATTTGCTCCTGGAGGTAAATTACCACCATCAGTATTTAATGTAATTCTAATTTTACCAGCAGGCATTTGATAATATAAAGTTTTATAATCACCATCTGGATCATTAACCTTAGTAGCACCTGTTTCATAATTAGAAATATTAGCTTCATTATCCATAGCAGCATTTTTACCCATAATAATACCATCATATATTTCAAATGTAGCATTATTATTAGATTTTAATCCATATTGGTTACCTCTTATTACCGGAGTAGTTTTATCATATGCACCATCTTCAGTTCCAATAATAACAGTACCATCAGAGTTAGCAACAGCATATGAATATGTACTATTATGATCATTTACTATTGTTCCACCAGTTATATAGATAGTTCCACCGCCAAGACATTGAACAGTAGCTCTACTTGGATTTGAATTACCATCAGCTCTTGATTCTAAGTAAGCTGTACCACCAATATGAGCAATACCACCATTTACATAAATAGCTTGTTTACGAGTATTTGCTGTTCTTGTATTAATGATGTTACCACTATTAATAGTTAATTCTCCAGTAGAATTACTATCTTTTACAACGTCAATAACACCTTTATCAGCACTAGTAGTCATTGTTCCTGGTCCAACTATTTCAACCTTAGAATAAATTTGAAGTGCACGTCCAGAACTTGTTATAGTTTTATTATTTAAATCTATTGTTAAATCTTTTCTGACATCTATACTAGCACCTAAAGTGAAGTTTTTTAAAATTTTAATAGTATCATTATTTGATGCAGCGGTAATAGCACTAGATAAATCAGTATAATAATTTCCAATACCTACTTCTGCTACTGCATCACTAGGTATCCATTTAGCTATTACAGTAATATTTGTTTTAACAATAGTATCATTAGTTACTTCATGAGTAAATGTGTTATCAGTGAACCATCCACCAAATACATAATCATTTTTAGTAGTATTAGGAATATTACCAACACTACCAATAGTAGCATTTCTTGGTATAACCATATCTGCTACTTGGACACCACCATCTTCATCAAAGAATACTGTACAAGTAACAGCTTCTTCTTGAACTATAACATTTACTACCTTAGTAGTACCAGATAATGAACCAGTAATTACTATAGATGTTGTACCTACAGCATTAGCAGTTATATTACCATTTTCATCTACTGATGCAATACTTGAATCATTAGATGCATATGTTCTTGGCTCTACCTCACTTTCATCATAGAAAGTAATAGTATCAGTATCATTTATTGTTAAGTCAAATTCATCATATTCAAGTATAGAAGCATCAATGTTTTTCTTATATCCCGCATAATATGTTTCATAACCAGTAGGTATATGGTCTTCATCTATTTGAGTACTTAGACCTTCATCGCTATACCAACCATTAAATGTATATCCTGTATATGTTGGAGTAGGAACACTTCCTAAAGAAGAACCTTTTCTAATTGATACATATTTAGTATCAACAGTTCCATTAACCGGATTAAATTCAACTATATATGAGTCATCAATCAATATTGTAGGAACTTCAATAACAGGTCTAACAGAGTTATTACTTGTATTCATTTCACTATCTTTTAATTTGTGAACATATCTATCGTTTTTATGAATTCTACCTCTAGTAGTTACTCCATCTTGTTCCCATTCATTTATCCAGTATGTAGATCTTAAACTACTACCATTATACGAAGTATTCTCAAATAAGAATTTATAATTATCTAGAGAACCAGAAGTCTCTAATTCAGTTTCTGTTAATCCAGTAAATTCTTTTATTTCAGACATCTCAATAATTCTAGCAGCTTTTTCTCCAAAAGTTACAGGTAAATTAGTCCATTCAGTAGCATTTGGAATATGTTCATCTTTAGCAGCATATTTATAGTTTTGAGTACTTCCAAATTGTCTAACATTATTAACAGTTTCATAGTTATTGTATGCTATTAAAACAGCATTATCATTGTTTGTATATAAGTAATAGAATCTTACATTATATCCACTACCATCAACATCACAGTCAAATGCATCACCTGTAGTAAATGTATCAGATTTATTAATGTTACCATATGTAAATTCTTGACCATTAGTCATTCCAGCTGCTCTACAACCTTGATTAGTAGTAGTACTATTACATGTATCACTATGCAATGTAGTAGCTTTTTTACAAATAATTGAACTCCATTTAGCTATTAATTCAGTATCACTAGAAACAGTATATGGATCACTAACTGGATTTGCATCAGTTAAGTTTTCATACCAACCAAGGAATACTTTAGTAGTATCTTCATTTGTAGGAGTAGGAAGTGAAGTAGATTCTCCTCTTCTTACACTAATATCAGTAACTGAATTACCACCATTTTCATCAAATGATAATGTTACCATATCATCTACCCATTGTGCATATAAAGTAATTGATCCAGAAGTAACTAAGTTAAGAACTTCTGCACCATCAGAATATGATGTTCCAAGTCCATCTGGATCAGTATTCCATCCATTAAAGATATAACCTGCCCTTTCATAAGCATTAGCAGTTAAATTATCTTGAACATCATAAGTTAATTCTTGATCTACCATAGTACCAGTAACACCAGTACCATTCTTTTCAAATATTACATCATATTTATTAGCAATAAAGTTTGCTACATATTCTCTATCACCAGTTGCTCCCGAAGGAATAGTTACTGAAGTATTTTCATCTCCAGTTAAATCTGTTCCAGACCAACCTTTAAATGTATATCCTTCTTTTGTAGGATTAGTTAATACTATTACACCAGTTTCAACATTATAAGTTGTTGGATTAGTTCCTGTAATAGAACCACCATTTAAAGTATAATCTATATCATAATCAATCAAACTAAAGTTAGCTGTATAGTTTCTATTACCAGTAGAACCCTTAGTTATAGTTACGGTTTGAGTAAGCCCTGATAAACCAGTTCCTGTCCATCCAGCAAATGTATATCCTTCTTTTGTAGGATTTACTAAACTAAATGTTTCGGTCTCAACATCATAATTACCTAAATTACCATATGCTATAGCATCAGCTTGCGATATACCACTATATTGAATACTATAAGAAATCTTTGAATAATTAGCAGTGTATTCTCTATCTCCTGTAGATCTATTTGCAATAGTTACTTCCATAGTAGGACTAGATAAACCAGTTCCTGTCCATCCAATGAACTCATATCCATTTTTAGTTGGAGCATTTAAAGTAACTGTATCTTCAATAGTATACTTAGTAGGATTACTAGCAGTTCCACCATTTAAAACATATGTAATATCATATTTAATTGCTTCATAAACTGCTTTTACTTCAACATCACTAGAGATAGGAGTTTCAAAATTAAATGGTTCTCCATTTCCTTTTTCCCATCTAAAGTTATAACCTAATTTGCTAGGAACAGTAGGCTCAGAAGTAAATCCATTATATGGAACAATTACTGTTGATGATTCATCACCAATAGTTATTGTTACAACTTGTTTATCATATAAACCATAATTAGATACTAAGTCTATATCATATTCATATGATGCTGCTTTAATAATAAATGGTGTTAATAATAAACCAATTATTGCAATTAATTTAGCAGTCTTTTCTTTTTTATTAATAATTAAACTTGTTATTAATCCAAGTGATGAGAATATTAGTAATAAAATACTTATTAATAATCTATCTCCAGTTTTAGGATTAATATTAATTGATGAAGATTCATCTTGTCCGTTATAAGTTAAATCAAATAGGAATTTAACACTAAATGCTTGATCTCTTTTAGAAATATCAGTTAATTCATTCTTATATGTTGCTTTAACTTTAAAAGTTAATGTTCCATTAGCACTTATAGTTTCTCCTTCATGTTTATCATATTCATATTCAACATAAGAATTACTGTTATTATCTGTAATAGTATTAATTAAAACTTCACTATCTTTTAAGTTTTGAATATTAATAGAGTAGATTACATAATCACCAACATTATGAAAAGTAAAACTATTTTCTATTTCATCACTATCATAATTAGTAACATTACCTGTAACAGATGTAGATTTATTTTCTATAGTTACTCCATTAATCTTTAATATATCAGTTGCCGCACTAGCACTAATAACTAAGAATAAAGAAATAATAGTTGTAATAGCAAAAACAAATGACAAAACTTTATTTGTAATAATACGTTTTTTGTTCATATGCACTACCCTTTCTATTATATTGTTATACTATATTAATTATATCATTTATATCATTTTTTTACAAATAAAAAACACATTTTTAAATGTGCTTTTTTAATAAACTGAATTATATAAACTCATAAATTTATCATCTAATTCTTTTCGTACACTAGAATAGTTTTTAGGCCAACTCATATAGCCGTGCGCACTTACACTTTCACCATTTTTAAAATCAATAAAACAACTAAATGAATCCCCATCTAAAACATACTTATCTGACTTACTAAACCCGTTCCATGAACTAACTTCATATTTGCTTAATATTTCTTCAATTTCTTTAACAAAGTCATCAGATACTTTTATTTCTCTAGCTTCTTCTTCGGGTATACCATATGGTTTAACGGTAGCAATATATTTGTCTTCTTTATATTCTAGTTTATATCTAATGCTTGAATTAATCATATATCCCTGAGTATATGAAAAACTAAAGTTTTTTATCTCAGATACTTTTACTTTTTTATTATTTAAAATAATACAAAGTACTATCATAATAGCTATTAAAACTATTGCTATTCCTATAATTATAAATGCTTTTTTCATATTATCACCTACTTAATATTAATATATTTAGATACATATGTTATAAAATCATCTTCATCATAAATATTAATTAAATCTGGATCTAAACTTTCAATTAATTTACCTTCTTTAAATATAAGAAGTGATCCGCCTTTAATATCATCTTTAGTAACTTTTGAGAAAGAAAATAATGATTGACCATCTAATGTTGATATTTCATCTCCTAGTTCTATAAATGAATATCCATTCTTTTTAAATAATTCAGGTGCTCTTTCAGCTATATTATATGGTCTATCTCCACAAGTATTTCTGTTATATATAATAACAAATGATTTTTTCCCCTCAATTAATTTATCTATAATAGCAGCTTGCTCTTTAAATAGTTCAATGTACTCAATATCTCTTTGATCCATTACTTCTTTATATTTTTGATAATTAACTACATATTCATGTTTCATTACACCATTTTCATCATTAATAATATTATTATATTTAGTAGTAATTGATTTAATATCAATATCATTAAATTCTTTATTTTCTTTAGATACATCATCTAAAGTAACTTTATTTTCTACTCTCTTTGTTACAGTAACATTAACTGTAGCAGTTTTACCTCTATCAACTGTTTTTACTGTAATAACAGCATTCCCAGCTTTAACACCAGTAATATATCCAGTATCAGATACAATAGCTACATTTTCATCACTACTAGTGAAAGTTACTTCTTTATTTGATGCTGTATTTGGAAGTATATAATATCCAATCTTTTGTGACATTTTTTCTTCCACAGTATATTCTTTTTCATAAATATTAACGCTATCAACTTTAACGCCTAAATCTCTATATTCAGGAGCCTTAGTTAAAATATTAAAATTAATTGATATATAAGGAACATCACTAAAATCTAATGAACCATTGTCTCTTCTTAAATCAACGTTTTTTTCACCTTTATAATACCAGTATCCACCAATATTATAGATTTTATTTTCATCCCATCCCATAGCAATTAAGAAGTTCTTCATCATGGCAGCATATCCACCACCACCACACATTAAGAATATGTTCTTATCTTTAGGAAAATACTTTTCTAATATATCCATTGATTCATTATAATTTGCTATATACGTACCATCTTTTTCATAGAAAAGAGTTATACCATCATATGTATTTCCTACTTCTTCTGGAAGTCCACTAACAGGAATAATGTATGGAAGAGGAATAACTTCAAATCCCTCTATATATCCAGATAAATATCTATCTCCACCAATATTTTCATATGTAGCTGGGTCTTCTAACATTCTCATATCTCTATATACTGTATCTTTTCTACCAAGATATTTATCAATAGTGTCAATATTAATATTTTTATCTACTCCAAAGTCTCCTCTTGAAGGATCTACTTCTGGTTTTGGAAGTTTTTCTTCTACAGGTTCAATTACTTCACTTCCACCAATAACAAAATGATAAACTATAATACTTCCAATACCTATAAATATAATTCCAAGTAAAATAATAAAGATTACTACTACAATCTTTCTTTGTTTTCCACTTGGTTTTTCTTCTTTAATTTCTTCTTTTACTTCTTTAACTTCTTCAGTTTTAACTTCATCAATCTTTTCCTTAGCCATTTTGTACCTCCTATTATAAGTTCATTATAACACAAATAAAAAAGATTATTTCTAATCTTTTTATTGTTCTAGAATACTATTAATTTTTTCTATTAATTCTTCTTTTTTATCAACAGTATAATAGCCATTTACTATACCTTTTAATTCTTTATTTTTAAATACTAGTAAAGATGGAAATTCATCTACATCATAAATGTTTTTGGTTAACTCTGACTTATAAAATAATGTATCTGAAGGCATACCATCAGTTAATTCTTTTATAGGAATAGATTTTAATAAACATTCAATAGAATCATCTTTATATAATTCTACTAAAACTATTCCATCAGTTAATTTACTATCTATTTCATCTTCATTAATCATAAAGAATTCAGATAAAGGTGCGGCACCGTATCTATCTACAAATAAATCTTTAACTGTTCTTGGATCATTATCTATTTCTTCTTTATATTTATCATATTCTTCTTTAGTTCTTGCTACTTTAATGGCTCCAATAGGGCACATTCTTTCACAAGCGCCACATGATATACATTTATCATTATCAATTTTTATAGTTTCTTTTTCTTCATCCCACGATAAAGCTCCAGTAGGACATACTTCTATTCCACCACATTCTTTAGCATTATCACAAATTTTAAAATTTACTAATACTGACATATTAACTATTCTCTCCTATATACTGCATATCTAAATATATCATCAAAGCACAAATTATCTAAAAAGCCCTTTGAATCAAGTATATCATCTATTTTACTAATCATTTCTTTTTTCTCTTCTTCACTACTTGGAACATGTACTTCTGCCCACCAAGCTAACATATCTTCTTCAAATTCTTCTCTAGAATTATAATAGATTTTATCAACTGCTCTATCGCATAATACTTGCTTATATCCTAACTCAGTTAATACTTCATCTATAAGTTCGTTTGACTTTTGAGTTCTTATTGCATGTTCTTCAATAGGATTAAAGACTTTATATAGTGTACTAGATAAATTATCAGTAGATGGTTCTGCAAAAACTATAGTGTCACTTAATCTAGACATTTCCTTAAGAATATTCCTTTTTAAGTCCAAATCCATTTTAAATTCTTCTTTCCCACTCATATCAAATTCATGGAAACTAGTGCATAATATAACTCCAAAATATTTATCT
Organism: uncultured Bacillota bacterium; assembly: GCA_947303895.1. Taxonomy (GTDB): domain Bacteria; phylum Bacillota_I; class Bacilli_A; order RF39; family UBA660; genus RUG13038. Next base: position 10,969 of record CAMYZQ010000031.1, read on the forward strand.
GGATATTCTACATGTAATGCATCCATTATTTTTAAATCAACATTATCTAAATCTTTTAAATTTTCTTTTGCTTGTTTATAAAAATCCTCAGATATATCAACACCTACAATATGCTTACAATATTTAGCAAAATATCTAGTATACTTTCCATCAGCATATCCTTCATCTAATCCTATTTCGCAGCTTAAATATGGTTTTAATTCATCCCACATATTTTCAAATGTTTTCATATATTATCTCCTCTTCATTATTTACCTTTTCCATTTTTAAATTCATTTATCATTATTTTTGGAAAGCATTTTATTCCATAGTCCTCACAATCAGCGCAATAAGAATATGCAGATTTTGGGACAGCACTTCTGTCAGATAATACAAATCCATTTTTTTCAAAGAAAGCAGAATTTTTAGCATTTATAATAACAGATTTAGCTCCCATTGATTGAAGTCTTTCAAATACTCTCTTTATTAGTAAACTTCCAATATTTTTACCAGTATATCCTTCTTCAATAGCAATTGCCTCTAATATATAGATTCCATCTACTGTTGAACAGGTAGCTGCTCCAATTAATTTTTCATTATCAACAACTATATATGAAAATAAAGGTTTATTAGGATAACTATCTAACTCTTCTATCCCTCTTTTTGAATAAAATGGAATTAAACTATTATGATCAACAAATTCGGCTATTTCCATTATTTCCTCCTTAACATAC
>CAMYZQ010000032.1 GCA_947303895.1 uncultured Bacillota bacterium
ATTTGATCAGCAATTTTCATAAACCTTTTTAATTCTTTATATTCTGTGTCTAACAACTTCTTAAATATACTCATCTTTTTTATCCACCTTTATACCATTATACCATTATTTGGCGCAAAAAAAAAGACTATTAAGTCTTATATTTTTTTAGATTCTGATAGTCTTTTTATCATTATAATAGCACTTATTGCTACAGCCACTACCATTACACATAATACAATAGTAGTTCCTTTATTTAATAAATTACTTCCCTTACTAAATGTTAAATACATATATTTTTCTTTAGTAGTATTATCTAATATCCAAGAATATGTATTTTCATTTATCATATCAGCATTTTCTTCGATTACATCTAGAGGTGTAGTTACATTTATTTGAAGATTTTTAATATTATATGAATTATTTAATTTACTAGTAGATAAATTAAATATATTACCAGTTGATAAAGCTACTTCTTTATTATCTGAATCATAAGAAATGCTATCAAATAATTGCTTATATAGAAGACTATTAAGTAAATAATCTTCGATATCTGTATATTCATGAGTATAATCTAGTTTTAGATTATATCCTTCAGTAGTTAATGTATATTCATCTTCTTTAACATTTTCTCTTCTTAATAAATCATTAATTTTATCATAACTAGATTCTTCACCAGAAAAATTAACACTTAAGTTTTCTTTAACTGATAAATCTTCATTTATTGTTAAATTATATGTTCCAGCACAACCAGTAACTAAAAGAATTATTAATACTAGGAATACCATTTTAATCTTTTTCATTATCTAGTACCTCCTATTACAATAAATCTGTTTGTATCACTAAGTATTTCTGAATAATCAAATGACAATCCATTATAATCAGCTTTTAAAATATTACCAAATCCTTTAGTTCCATCAGGGCATATATATCTATATGCTTTATCATTAGGATCTAATAATAAATACTTGTCTGCATTATTAATATCATATATTAAGAAATATGTTTGGTAACAAGATAAACTACCATTACCAATTGTTTCCATTAATACAGGTTTACCATTTAATACATAGTTTCTAAGTTCATCATTATTTAACACTTTAAAATTAACTTTATATTCGTTAGATATCATATAAAAGAAATTATCTTTATTAATAGATTCACCACATTTTATTAACTTATTAGATACAGCTTTATTATATATATCAATTGGATTAATCTCTTTATTAAAATATGTTGATAATAACATAGCTGTAGAAGCCATTATATCTGAATAACTTTTATAATAATCATAATCAGAACCACATTTAATTTGTTTACCTGCTAAAGGTAATTCAAAACCATTATAGTAATATACATCTTCATTTCTATGAGTTTTATAATTAGTATCTGCCTCTATAGTTTTTATATTTTTAGAAACACTTAATATTTCATTAAATTCATTTAAATCACTATCTGTAGATTCAGACAACATTTTAAAATTAAGTATAGTAGTAATATTTGAATCTACTATATATGAAAAACCTATTAAATATAAAGCTGCTATTACTACTAAGGCAACTATTTCTAATATATAAAATATCTTTTTAATCTCTAATCTTTTAAATCTAAATAAAAGTACAGGAACTACTATAATAACAAGTATTTTAATTATAAAAAATAATACTAATAAAAACTTATCCATTATATCAACTCCTTATTTTATTTCTTTTATATTTCCGTTCTCATAACTATAAATATCATAATATGTTGGTTGAGAATCACCATCAATTCTAGCAACAATTATTTCAAAATTCTTATCATTATTAATATCAGCAACACTAGTTAAATAATATACTTTATTTGAACTACTGCTTATATTAGTAAAATCATTTTCAAACTCTAATATATCAATCACACTATCATCATTAATAAATATTTTTACAGTAATAGTAGTATCTACTCTATACTTTATGAAAACTACATTTTCATCACTTGAATCATTATCGATATCATATGTAATACTCTTATATTCAAGGATATTATCAGATCCTAATTTTAAATCTAATAATTCATTTATTGTACTTAATGTTGAATCATTTAAAGAAGTATTTATATTTGATGATGAAACTATATTCATTTTTAGCATTTTTCCAGATGCTAATAAATCATTAGTATTTACTTTCTTATTATATTTAGAAACAGCATAATAAGAATAACCATTATCATCTTTTGTAGATTTTAAATATCCATCAAATTTTTTACCATCTTTATAATAATTTACTTTTCTTAATACAATCTTGTTATTATTCTTTATTTTAATTATTTTCTTTCCTAATACTATTGCTCTAGTATTATTTCCTAGATAAACTGTATTAAGACTAACATAATAACAAAAGCCAATAACAATAATTGTAATAATAGCTAATACTATTACAATCTTACCTTTTTTATTCATTTTTTCCTCCTAGTTTTTATTAGCAGCAGCCCAGAATTCTCCACCACCAGAAGTATAATCACAAGGGTGATTAGCTACAGTTGAATTAGATCCTTTTTTTCTACTTACACCCATTGTTCCAATAAATCCGTCCCAGCTATCTATAAATAATAAATCATTTGCATCTGTTCCCTTAGTATTAGATTTGTATCCAATAATTGTTACAAAGTGTCTACCACTACTACTAGCTCCAACTTTAACAACAGTTAAAACAGGAATTCCTTGTTGAATATTTCCAATAATATATTGCATATATTCTTCTTCAGTATCAAAACAAGTATCATTATTCCATGCCCAAATACCGCTACAACTACTTAAAGAATAACAATTCTTTTCACCAGTTTTTAAACCTAGACCAGATCTTGTTAATGATGTACCGTTATGAAGTCCACATGCATGTGCTTGAGCAAATCCAGAGCAACAATCACCCCAATAACTTGAATCATAATCTTGTCTAACACCGTTATCTCTAACCATATCACTAAATCCTTCTATACCACCAGGATATTTAGTATCAATAACTACATAACTACCTGCTTCGGCATCATGAGAAGCTCCAATAGTGACTAGTTTTGAACCAGTTGAAGGTCCATAATTTCCACCTTTTCTTTTTCTAGAAATATAAGAAATAGTTATTTTCTTTTGATTAAACTTACAAGCATATTTATTGGTAGATCTATTAGTTAATCCGAAAGTATTAACTAATACATTAACTAATACTGGGGCAGCAAATAATAGAGCTAAAGCTATAGCTCTTCTAACAAACTTTCTATAAGCTGCTTTTCTTTTCTTTTCATCACCAGCTACAATAGCAGTAGTTAAATCTAAAGAACCAAATAATATTAATAAAATAGGTCCTGCTATATAGAATAGTAAGAAAATCTTACTCATAGCATCTTGTAATTCACTAGAAATAATACTACTACAAATACTACTATTAGCATCTAACGTCTTATTTATTTCATCACTTATTAAGTTCTTATCATAGTCTCTAGCATTAAATAAATAAGTTAATGCTTGAGTTTTAGTTAACCCTAAACTATTACACTTATTAACTTCTATCTTTGTATATAATACTCCGTCACAGTTATTAGCATTATATTCAGAAACAGCATTTGTATACTCTGAATATTTTAAATTAACATCTGCTTCAGTATATGGTTTATCTACTGCTTTTACGCTAAGAATTAATAGAAATGATATAACAAAAATTGTGATACTTATTATTCTTTTTTTCATAGTAACCTCTACGATAAAATTATACTAAAATTAACAAAAAAAATAAAGTCCATTTGGACTTTATTTTGTTTCAATTATTCCGTAGTTTCCATTCTTTCTTTTATATAAAACACATATTTTATCTGTATCAATATCTTTATATACAAAGAAATTATGTCCTAGTAATTCCATTTGAAGAATAGCTTCTTCTTCATCTATTGGTTTTAACTCAATAGATTTTCTCTTAACTATAACTTCTTCTTCCATGAAATTATCTTCAATATCTATTTCAAAGTCTTCGATGACTTTCTTTTTCTTATTTAATTTTTCTTTATTTTTTCTTACTTGTCTTTCTAGTTTATCAATTACTAGATCAATTGCTGCATATAAATCATCATCTACAACTTCATTTCTTAATGTAAAATCTTTTGTTGGGATAGTAACCTCTATTTTATATCTTCTTCCTTCTTTTTTTGTTAAAACAATTGCTTCTATATCATCGGAGTTCTTAATATATTTATCTAATCTAGATAATTTAGCTTCGATATACTCCTTTATAGAATCTGTGTTTTCATATTTGTCTCCACGAATCAAATATTTCATCATACCATCTCCTCAATATCATTATAACAGCAAAATAAAAATATTTGTCAAATTTAACAAATATTTTACATTTATTTTACATTATTTTCGTATTTAGATACCTTATTAACTCTTCTAATATATCTTTCATCTGTTGAAAAAGGAGTTTCAATGAATGTTTCAATAATACGAATTGCTCTTTCTGGTTTTAAATAACCTGCAAATGATATTACATTAGCATCATTATCATTTCTAGTAGCTATGACATCTTTCATACTTGTTACTCTACCACATCTAACCCCTTTTACTTTATTACATGCAATAGACATACCAATACCAGAACCACATATTAAGATTCCTCTAACATTATTCTTAACACAGTATTCACCTAATTTAAATGCATAATCTGGATGATCATCTGTAGGTATTAATTCTTTACTACTAAAATCAATAAATTCAATATCCTTCATATGTTTAACAATATACTTTTTTAATTCATAACCATTATGATCGGCTGCAATTGCTAGTTTCATATCATTACCTCCAAGTATATTATAACAAAAAAATTAGACCTAAGTCTAATTATTTGTCTTCTTTTTTACTTTGAGCTTGAGCTGCTCTTCTATTAAATTTATCTACGTTACTTGATTTACTTGTTCTAATTTGAGCTCCTGTATAGAATGGATGACATTCAGAACAAACTTCAACGTGGATTTCATCTTTAGTAGATTTAGTATCAAATGTAGCTCCACATGCACAAATAACTTTACAATCTTTATAGATTTCTTTCTTTTCTTTTGCCATATTAATATGTTCTCCTTTCGCCATAACTTTTTAGTTATAGAATTTCTAAAAATCTATTATATTTTAACAAATATATTAAGAATATGCAACCATTTTTTATATAAGTTCTATAGATGCACCAACATTTGACAGTTTTTCTACAATTTTTTCGTATCCTCTTAATATATAGTCAGCATTTTGTATTTCAGTAATACCATTAGCATGTAATGCTGCAATAGCTAATCCAGCACCTGCTCTTAGGTCTGTTGCCATAACAGTAGTACCAACTAATTTAGTAGGTCCATATATATATGCTTTCTTACCTTCAACCTTTATTCTAGCCCCCATTTTTACTAATTCGTATAGGTTTTGGAATCTGTTTTCATATATTGTTTCTTCAATAGAACTAACACCATCTGCTAATACCATTAAAGATGCTATTAATTGTTGATGATCTGTTACAAATCCAGGAAATACTAATGTTTGAACATCAACAGGATTATATTTTTCTGGCTTAGATACAATTACATAATCTGGTCCTACTTCTAAAGGTACACCCATTTCTCTAAGTTTTTCAGTTAAAGAATAAATATGTTCTGGTATTAAATTAGATACTTTTAAGTTATTACCCATAGCGGCTCCCATTATTATAAATGTTCCTGCTTCTATTCTATCTGGAATAACTTCGTGGAAACTTGAATGTAAGTATTCAACGCCTTCTATTTTAATTTTATTAGTACCAGCACCACTAATTCTTGCACCCATATTATTTAAGAATGTAGCAACGTTAACTATTTCAGGTTCTTTAGCAGCATTTTCAATTATAGTTTTACCTTTTGCTTTAACAGCCGCTAACATTAGATTAATAGTTGCTCCAACTGATGCAAAATCTAGATATATATTAGTTCCCTTAAGTTCATTAGCTTCAATTATTAAATTATCTCCATCTTCAGTAATAGTAGCTCCTAATGCTTTAAATCCCTTTAAATGTAGATCTATTGGTCTAGCACCAATAACACATCCTCCAGGGAATGATATTTCAACATGACCATATTTACCTAATAATGCCCCCATAAAATAATAAGATGCTCTTAATTTTTTACTTAGTTCATTAGGAATCATCTTATTAGTCATACTAATAGGATTAATTTTCATGTAATCTTCTTTAGATTCTACTTGTACATTTAAATATTCAAGTATTTCAACTAGATTATCAACATCTGATAAATGTGGAACATTATAAATATTAACATCTTCATCACATAAAACAGCAGCAGGCATTAAAGCAACAATACTATTTTTAGCACCACTAACCATTATTTCTCCACTTAATGTATTTCCACCTTTAATTCTAATTGTTTTCATATACTATCACCTATATTCATTCTAACATATTTAGGCAACAAAAAAAAGGTAATTAAATTACCTTTTACTTTGTTAATGTTTTTGGTTCACAATCAGATAAATAATTGTTTTGTTCAGCTATTTTGTTTTCAACTAAAACTGTAGCTTCATCATATTTAGTGATTGCTAATGTATCTTCAATTCTATTCTTTTCTGCTTGAGTAACAAATTCTCTTTCAAATCCATTAGGTCCTAGATATTCAATATATCTACCATTAACTATAGCACCATCTATTTCCATAGTATCAAATGGAGCACCATCTATTTCTGCAAATCTAAAAGTATTTAGAATAGCTGCAGATCTAGTATCAGCAATTAAAGGAATTTCATTTTCGATACCATCTTTATCAACGTAATGTACTACACCATTTACTACAAGTGAACCTGTTAAGTTTACTAATCCCTTAAAGTTCATATTTAATGCAAGTTCATCACCTGTAGATAATTCTCCTAAATAATAGTATTTATTTAAGTTTGTTTCAATATCAACAACACTTTCAAGAAGTTCTTTTCTAGCAGCTTCTTTTGATTCTTCAGTACCATTATTTAATTCATTGATAAATTTATTTATTTTATCAGTATTATCAATAATTATAGCTCTAGCAGCATCATCTTTAACATATACTCCAAGGTTTGGAATGTTATCAATATGTTCATATTCTTTACCAGTAAAATAGTTACCAGCAGCTTGAATAACATTTGTTGGCATAAACATGTTATCTAATGCATAGAAAGCATATCTTAAATCTTCATCATTAATATCTTTAGCATTATTACTTAATATTAATAAAGCGTTATTAATATCTTTAATAGCAGTTTCTTTATCATCACCATATTGGTTAACAAAGAATTCTTTATTTGCTTCATATAAAGCATTAGCTTCATCCATCATATTAGCAACTGTTGGTTCTGATGAAGTTTCTGTAGCTTCAGTAGCTTCAATAGTTGTTGTTGTTGGTTCTAATGAAGTTTCACTTGAATCAGTATTTTTCTTACAACCAGCTAAACCAGTAACACCTAATGCGAATGTTAGGATTACAGCCATTAATTGTTTTTTAGTCATTGTAAAATTCTTACCCATTATTAACACCTTACTTTCTTAAAGTTAAAGTCTTAGCATTAGACTTTTTCATATTTTCTATATAAAAGAATGTTTCATATTCTTCATCTTCGTCTTCTTCGATTGGCATACCATTAACAGTTCCAGATGTTGTAGTTACAGTTGTTGTTGTAGTTGGAACATCAATAAATGTTTCGTATGATTCATTATCATCTTCCTCAATATATTCAGGATTTTTACCATCATGAACATCTACTACTACGTCTCTTTGATTTCTTTCATCAGCAGGTTCTGTATTTACAGTTACTACTGGTTCAGTTGTTGGAACTGAAGGATCAGTAGTAGTTTCTACTGTTGTTGTAGATGTAGTTGTTGTAGTACCTTCAGTAGGTTTTGTTGTACCTTCTGTTTCACTTGAAGAACTACTTGAACCACCATTACTTGATCCATAATTATCATTACTATTTGATCCATTATATGAACCATCATAAGATCCACTATATGTTTCATCACCATTTGTTTGTGATGTAGTTGGATCAATTATAGTAATTCCGTTATTATCTTTAGAACTAAATGTTGGAGTTCCAGTAGTGGTTGTTGTTGTTGGATCTGTTCCATATGTAGTTGTTTCCGATGTAGTTTCTATTGTAGTTTCAGTAGTTGTTTCTGATGTTGAAGAAGTACTATTTGATTTCTTCTTGGAACATGAAACACCTGAACCTATAATTGCTACTAAAGCACCAGCAGCTACTACATATAATGTTTTCTTAGTTATTCTCTTTGCTCTTTCTTTCTTTATTCTTTTTATTTCAGCACGAGCTATATCATCATTATATTTATCTTTATCAATAGTTGGAATTCTAGAAGCTACTTTTTTATAATTTTTCATATTTCTATATTTATGATATTCTTCATCTGTAGCATCACTAGCTTTAACTTCTTTGAAATCTCTATTTCCATGTTCTTTAAACTCATCGATAAGTTTTAATGCTTTTAACTTATCTTCTTTAGTCTTAGCTTTAAGATAAGCTCTTAAACAATCTAAATATAAATCCTCGTAATATCTAATATTTTGTTTTCCCATTATATTATTCCCCCTTTGAAATAAACGTGCTCTATAATACCACAAGAGTATATATATGTCAAATTTTTTGGGCCTTTTTAAAAAATAAAAAAAGAAGGTTTTTATCCTTCTAAATTATTACTTAAATCAATAAACTCTTCTAAGGAGATATTTTCTGCTCTAACAGTTAAATCCTTGCCATATTTATTAAGTACTTTTTCAATTTTATTTAGATCATAATTCTTTAGATTATTTCTAAGATTCTTTCTCTTAAATTGAAATGAATCTCTTATTAAATTGAATAATAGATTTTCATTTTTACAATCGTCTCTATAATATCTTTCAAACTTTATAACAGCAGAATCTACATTTGGTTTTGGTATAAAGGAGTTTCTAGATACATCCATTACTTTTGATATCTTAAAATAATAGTTTAAATATAATGTTAGAGAATTATATTCTTTAGTACCTATTTTAGCATTAAATCTATCTCCAACTTCTTTTTGAACCATAACTACTAGTTTTTCTGCAATATTTAGATCAATAATCTTTTCAATAATTGGGGTAGTTATATAATATGGAAGATTTGCGATAACATATAAATGTTTATAATCATACTTTTTTAATTTTTCAGTAACATTAGCTTTTAAGAAGTCTTCAAATACTATTTCTACATTATCATATTCATGTAGATTATTAGCTATTATCATCTTTAAACTATCATCTATTTCAAAACCAAGTACATATTTAGCTTTCTCAGCTAGATATTTAGTTAAATAACCAGCACCTACGCCAATTTCTATAACTAAAGTATCTTCTTCTATATCACTCTTTTCAACTATATTATTAAGTACATTATTATCTTTTAAAAAGTTTTGTCCAAATTTCTTTTTAAACTCAAAATTAGATATATCACTCATACTAATCCTCCAAAACAAATAAGTTTTTTGCGTTATTATATGTTATTTCATATATTTCTTCAATACTTATATTCTTTATCTCGGATATTTTACCAGCAATATATTTTAAATTTAATGGAGTATTTATTTTACCTCTTAGTGGAGATAAATATGGACTATCTGTTTCAATTAATAGATTTTCCACAGGAATATTAAAAACAAGTTCTACTCCTTTTCTATTATTATCATATGTTATTGGACCATCTATACCTATATAAAAGCCTAGTTTTATATATTCTTTAGCTAGTTCTATACTACCAGCATAACAGTGCATAGATCCTTTTCTTACATTTGAATTTTTAATAATATCAAATACTTCCTGAGAAGCCTCCCTAGCGTGCACAATAACAGGCAAATCATATTTTTCAGCAAGTTCTAATTGTTTCTTAAAGAAATATATTTGTTTTTCACTATTCTCTTTAGTCCAGTAATAGTCTATACCTATTTCTCCTAGGGCTACTATCTTATTATTCTTTATTTGTTCTTCTAATAACACTAAATCATCATCAGTAAATGTATCTATTTGATCATAATTTAGTCCAATAGCAGCATAAACATTACTATATTTCTTAGATAATTCTAATATTTCATTATTACTAGATATATCTACGCCATTAAGAATAACACTAATATTATTATCAGCACATTCTTTAATAATTTCTTCTGCATTTTGCATTTCACTAGGATATAAATGACAATGTGTATCAATTATTTTCAT
>CAMYZQ010000033.1 GCA_947303895.1 uncultured Bacillota bacterium
ATACCAGCCATTTCACCAAGTTTATCTTTAATACTACCCATTTTAATGTTTGCTCCGAATAACTTACCAAACATATCAGGCATTTCTTTTATCATTCTTAATAAACCAATGATTAAGAATACTTTAAACCAGAATGAAACACTATCGTTATTAAATATACTATCTGGTGCATTCATTAGTCTAAATCCAAGTACCATAAAGCATAGACCGGCTATTCTAATAAGTATACTTGTAAATTCTTGAACAGTCATCTTAGCCCATTTAGATAAATGGTCTGCTCCAGAAGCTATATATGAAACTATTACTATTGGAGCGATTACTTCAAGCATTCCTAGTTTTACTAACCTTAATCCTGCATCCATACATAGAATAATTATTTGATATAAAACAAAACATCCTACTACTACTAATGCTAAACCATTAATTTGATATATTGGTTCTCCATTTTCCCATTCTTTATCTGGTTTTATTTTTGTAAGACGATCATATTGAGGATTTCCTCCTAAAAATGATACATATGGTTCATAATCTGGATTAGCATCAAGAAGTTTATCTGCATAGTTACAACTATCTACTCCTCCACATAATCCATATTCAGAATATGCAACGCCATTTTCATCAATAGGAATTATAAAACTTGTAATAATAGTTGAAGTTAATTCACCTCCAGCTCCTTCAATACCAGCTTCAGAATCTGAATCAACATAACCTAATACTATTTTTTCTACTAAACCACCAACTATTATTTCAGCTTGTAAATAATAAACAAAGTTAAATATTGCTGGAACAGCAACTATTAATAATAAACCGATAATAGTTCTTTTTAAAACTCCAGTCACACCCTTCTTAGCATCTGTTAATAAATCAGGATTAACTATCGCTTCAATTAATTTAACTGAAAAAGCAAATAGTATAACAACACTTACTAAAACATAAACATTATTACTTACACTTTGAATAGTAGCATTATTAAAAAGTCTCGCAGTAGCTAGACCATAAAATAAAGAATAAATACCACTAACAGCATTAAAAACAGCAGTTGATATAGCTAACATTAAGACAGTTAACAAATTCCCCATATATACATCCTCCTAACCCAGTTTATACTATACTATCATAAATTTAATTATATCATTTGTTTATATATTTTTCAACAAAACATAAAAAAAACATAATAGTTTTTATTATGTTTTTTTACTAATTTCCTATAACAACACATCTCATTAATGTTGGGTCTTTAATAGAGCTATTTTTAGATAGAGTTTCTACTAAAAAACTGATAAGAATTGGAAGAACAATTAATATAGCTAACGCTATTAATCTTCTAATTACTTTTGATCTAAATTTACTAATTCTCTTAGGATCTCCACTCATAACAGATGATACTAAATCAAATGTTACAAATAGTATTGTTATTATTGGTGCTATAATAGTACCTAATTTATAAATAATATGTAATGGCTTTAAATTACTACATTGTATGCTTGAACCTTTGTCAGTTCTAAAATCATAAAAGTCAGCAGTCCCATTAAAACCACTATGTGTTATATTCTTACAATACTCTTTAGTACTTGTCACATTACCATCTTTATCTTCTTTAGTTTTAGTTTTACATTGTTCATAAGTTACATCTAAAGAAGAACTTTTACAATCATCATAACCCCAGTCAGTCAATTCAAAACCACATCCAAGTGTTTTGTTAGTCCATACAGTAGTATTATGCATTGGATGTATTCCAGGTAAAAAAGTATATCTATAGCAATGATATGTATCAGATTCTCCTGTTTCACATGATTGTATTGCAGTTTTTTTTGTTGTACCTTTTACTTTTTTAGAAAAGTCATCACTATCTACTGCTTTTGCTGTTACTGGAATAAGAATTAATAAACATGTAATTATTAATAATAAATACTTTTTCATTATATCACCTATTGATTTTGACTTTTTTCTTTAATAATTTTAACTGCTTCTTCAGCAAAATCATCATAACAATTTGTTCTTGCAGTTTCAGTAGATTCAGTATCAGTCTTTCCTCTTATTCCAGCATCATAACAATTAATGCTTGATTCCCAATACATATTCTTACATAATTCACTACAGTTTGTAATATTCTTTCCATGACACATAGTAACGCATGAATAATTAATATATGTTTTTTCTTTTTCTTTATCATGAACACTATTAACATATCCACTACCTTCATATTCATCATCAGTACGTGCATATGAATATCTATTATTTTTCCAACAAACTAACCAGTCTGCATTTGAAGAAAAATTATTAACAATTGTCGAAACAATCCATGGAACTAAGAAAATAGCAGCTGCTGAAACAAACCTTTGAATAATAGGTTTTCTCATTTCCATAATCTTCTTTTCATCATTACCCATTACTGATTTAAATAAATCAATTGATGCCCAAATAATTAAAATGATTGGTGCAGTTATTTGAAGAACCTTAATAACTAATGAAGTATAATATACTATTTCTCCAAATCCAAAACAGTTTTTAACTGTAATCTTTGAAATATAATCTAAATCATCTTTTATTGTTCCTTTTGTTCCACTAGCTCCTGCTCCATAACTATAAGAAGGATCTTTTTCTGATTGAGCTCTTTTCTGACAATATATTTCAGGATCAGTACTTACCTCGCAAAAAGTATAATTTTTATATTTAGATTCACATAGTTTATTAGCACAAACTGCAGGAGTATCACATGAAACTGATGTACTCATACAATCATTATATTTACCATTATATTCTTGAATCTGAGCTTGATTAGCACTTTCTCCAACGAAACAGTTTGCAATTGCTTGGCACGCAACAGCTTTACTTTCTTCTGTTTTAGTTTCTATTTCTTTTGTTACTACTTCACTCTCATTTTCAATAACTTTACGTTCTTTTAACATACTAATTATTTCACTTCTATAACATTGATTACCAGGACCATCTTCCGCTTGTTTCAAACAATAACAATCCTTATCTATTGGTTTACCATATGTTTTTGATTCACACCAGTTTTTACATGTATATTTCTTTCCTGATGAAACACCATGATCACATATATCCTCACAAGCTTCAATAATATGAGTTGATGGCCACTTAGAATCATCATAACTACATGTTGTATCAGCTTTTACACTATATCCAACCGATAAAATAACTGCTACTAAAGCAATTAAAAATACTATTTTTTTCTTCATAAAAACACCTTCTATCATACACACAATTATATCATTTTATAAATAAAAAAATCAACTTAATAAGTTGATTTTATTATTTTATATTAATCCCAAAGATTATCAAAAGTTTTAGAGAAATCTACAGGTCCTTGCTTCCAAGCAGTACTCCAACAAGTTTTCCAGTCAGCGTTACCTTCATCAGATGCAAATCCAATTACTAAACTTACAATCCATGGTAGTAAGAATACTAATACTGCAGAAAGAAGTCTTTGAATGAATGGTTTTCTAGCTGCAGAAATCTTCTTTTCATCTCCAGATATAATAGATTTTAATAAGTCAATTGATCCCCAAATGATTAAAACAATTGGAACGATAATTTGAATAACTTTAACGACATAAACTCCATAATATACTAATGCTGAAGCTCCAGCACATGGTCCAGTTCCATCAAATGTCATACTTTTCCCTCCTTTTATATTATAGATTTATAATACTATTTTATAAAATCTTTGTCAATAGTTTTAAAAGACTTTACACTTAGTCTTCAGTAATAAAATCTTCTGATTTAAAATGCTCTGTTCTAAGTAAATTATTATAGTCTTGTTGTCTTAAAACTTCATATACTGCAATAGCTGCAGTATTAGATAAATTAAGCGCTCTAACCTTATCACTCATAGGCATTCTTATGCATCTATCCAAGTCATTTCTAAGTATTTCTTTAGGTATTCCTGTGGATTCTTTTCCAAATATTAAATATATATTTTCTTCTTTATTTGAAAAGTCAAAATCAGTATGAGGTTTCTTACCATATCTTGTAAAGTAGTAATATGTTCCATCATTCTTTGATTTAAAATCATCCCAGTTTTCATATACTTCATAATCTAAGAATTCTAAATAATTAGCAGAACTTCTTTTTAAGTATTTTTCATCTAATGAAAAACCTAGCGGTTTAATTAAATGTAACTTAGACTCAGTTGCTACACAAGTTCTCATGATATTACCAGTATTTCCAGGTATTTCTGGTTCAAATAATACAATATTAATCATTTTTATCACCAAGATATATTATATTATGTTTTATATTTTTTAACAATATGTTATAATTTAAAATAGAGGTAAGATATATGGATATTGTATATATTATATTAATTGTTTTAACAGTTTTATTCTTTATATTTCTATTCTTTGATATAACTTTATATAAGTTAAAATACTTTGCTAGTAAGATAACTTTAGTCGAAGAAAAAATAGATACTATATTAAATAATAAGTATGAGAATATTATAAAGATTAATGATATTATCAAAGATAAAATAGGAACTGAAAAAGAGATTATAGAAGATATATCTTCATTAAAAGAAGAAGGTAAAAGTAAATCTGAAATTGATTCAGTTTTAGTTGATTCATTAGGTAGAATAGAATATATTAAAGAACAATATGATGAACTAGATAATGAAGAAGAATTAAATAATCTATTTAGTGATATTAAAAAAGATGATGAATCATTAAGTGCTTATAAGAAATTCTATAATGATAATGTTAATGATTATAATTTAATTGTTAGTAAATTTCCTTATGTTATAACAGCAAAACTATTTAAACATAAGCCAAAAGAATTCTTTGATGACACTAATATAGAAGAATAAAAGAGATCACCAATTGATCTCTTTTTTATTATTCTTTTTTAAAAAATCATTTGTTTTAGAAAAAGGTTTACTTCCAAAGAATCCATTTCTAGCAGAAAATGGAGATGGATGAGCAGACTCAATTACTAAATGCTGTGGATTAGTAATTAATTTTGCTTTTTCTCTAGCAAAATTTCCCCACAGTATAAATACAACCGGATCTTTTCTTTCATTTAATTTACTAATAACAGCATCAGTAAATTTATTCCATCCTAAATCTTTATGAGAATTAGGTTTATCTTTTTCCACAGTTAAACCTGCATTTAAAAGCATAACACCTTGATTAGCCCATGGGGTTAAATCTCCATTAGTCATATCTTTTTCTACCCCTAAATCACTATATAATTCTTTATAAATATTTTTAAGTGATGGAGGAATAGGTTTCTTTAAACAGGAAAAAGCATAACCATGAGCTTCTCCTTCTCCATGATATGGATCTTGTCCAAGTATAACTACTTTAACATCACTATAAGGTATCTTAAACGCATTAAAGATATCTTCTTTTTTAGGATATATCTCTTTTTCTTTATATAGATTATCCACAGTATTAATAATATTTGTGAAATAATCTTTTTTTATTTCACTAGATAATATATTATCCCAATCATTATTAAACATATTATCACCTACTTATGATATGTTTCATTATTATTTATTTTAAATGCTCTATAGATTTGTTCTAAAAGTATAACTCTAAATAATTGATGTGGAAATGTCATCTTAGAAAATGATAATTTATAGTTACTTAATGCTTTTATATCTTCATGTAATCCATAAGAACCACCAATTATAAATGTAATATTACTATTAGTAGATTGAATAGAATCTATCTTCTTAGCAAATTCTTCTGAAGATATTTGATTACCATCTATTTCCATAGTAATAATATAATCTTTATCTTGTACATACTTTAAAATACTATCTCTTTCCTTTAATAGAGTCTTAGATTCATCAAAGTTCTCATCTTTAACCTCTATTATTTCAAGTTTACTGTATTTGCCGATTCTTTTCTCATATTCTAGAATTGCTTCTTCGAGGTATTTTTCTTTTATTTTACCTACACATATTATTCTTATCATACTTCTATCACCTCTGTAGGTTCATTTTGATATGAAATAGTTAAATTCTTATTATAATCATTATATTTTCTAAATGTTTCTACAGCTAATTCTGGAGTATTATTTTTTTCACTTATGTGAATTAATATAACATTTTTAGTTTTATCTCCAATAACTTTCTTTAGATATTTACTTGTTTGCATATTAGATAAGTGACCTCTATCAGATATAACTCTTTGTCTTAAGAAATATGGATAAGGACCATTTTCTAACATTTCTTCATCATGATTACTTTCTATAACATACATATCTTTATTACTTGTTAATTCTATATATTTTCTATTTATATAACCAGTATCAGTTATATACACTAATTCCTTTTTATTCTCTTTTATTATGAATCCATTACATATAACAGAATCATGACTCATCTTCATTACATCAATTTTTAAATCTCCGATTAAGATATTATCATCATATAATTCATATCTAAAATCTTTAAGAGATTTATTTAGTACATCATATAGTTTAGTATCTACATATAAAAGAGGATCATATTTAGAAATTAATTTTCTTAATCCCTTAATATGATCATCATGTTCATGTGTTATTAATATTCCATCTAAATCATCAATAGAAATACCTAAGTTTTTTAAAGTATCTTCTATATATGGTAATTGCATTCCTGCATCTACTAATATTTTTGTTTTATCAGTCATAATAATAGATGCATTACCTTTAGATCCTGATGACAATACACATATTTTCATTAGTATAAATCTAGTGGATTAAATACTCTTCCTCCACCATACCTTCCATATTGTGTTCCACCATAATATGTACCAAAATGTAAGTGAGTTCCTGTTGATGATCCAGAATCACCCATATAACCTACTAATTGTCCTTTTTTAACTGTTTGTCCAACAGATACAGTTACAGCACTTCTCATATGAGCATATACAGCATAAACATTTTCATTATGCTTAATCCATACAGCGTTACCATAACCTCCACCACATCTATCTCCATAACCAGATCCATGGTCAGGACAACCTGTAGTGACTTCTAAAACTGTTCCTTCACCAATAGCATATATTGGAGATCCAAATCCACAACCAGATATATCTAAACCTTGGTGGAAACTTCCCCATCTATACCCATAAGGTGATGTAATTCTAAATGGTGATATTGTTGGCCATCCCCAAATACCTGATGTAACAGCAGGAGTACCACCACCACCATAATAAGAATCAATCTTACTACCTACTAATACTACTTTATTAACAGGTTCTTTAATAGTAGTAGCATTAATAATATATGATGGTTGTTCATCACCATTAACATATTGAACTTTAGATGTTACTCTTTGAACACCATTAACACCTTCAGTTTTAACTTTAGTTTGTCCAATATACATAGTATTATCTTTTTCTTCAACTGTATCATAGTTTTTAGGTAAATCTTCAACTACTGTCTTTTCAACAACAATTTTAATTTGAGGTGAAATTAAAGCAACGTTAACAGTTTGTCCTATAGTAAGTAAATTATTCTTACTTGTATATTCAGGATTAACTATTAAGAATTCCTCTACTGATAATCTATTATCAAATGCAATAGATTCAATAGTATCTCCTCTTTGAACAATATAATCTTGTTTATTACTTAAATTACCAAATAATAAAAATTCAGTTAACTCTGATGAATTAACAAATATTTGTTCATCAGTAGATATAAATGCTTCTTTAATACTAATATCTTGGTCAACATAAACATTATCTATAATTGAACCAGTAGATTCAATTTTATCTTGTTTCTTCTTAACATATTTAGTAATAGCTTCTTCATTTTCAAAAACATATAATACATTCTTAACAGCTTCATCAAAGTCTTTTTCTTTTAAGATATATAAAGTTATTTCATCATTAACATTAAATCCAGCTTCATTTAATTCAAGTTCATCTGTTGTACTTTCTTCATCAGACTCTTTCTTTTGTTTCTTAGGAGATATAGTTACAATATATCCCTTAATAGAGAAACTTTTCTTAGATTTAATTTCTTTATAGATATCTTTTTCAGATATTAATTTACTATCATATCTAATTACTTTTTGAATATCTATACCATTAGGAACATATACTTTTTTAACACCATATTCTCTTTTTAAATCTGATTGTTCACTGTCGATATACTTTTCAAGTTTTGATTTTGATTTTATTGTTCCAATTAATTCACCATCAAGGTAAACATCATATACTTCACGAGCTTTATTATCATTTTGTATTAAATGTGTAATAGTTAAACCTACTATTAAAGCTGCAGAAACAATGAGCGAAACAATAACAATCATAATTGTTTTTGCTTTATTCATTTAGATTACTCCTTTTTACTCTCCCCTTGATAATTAGCAAATGTAACAGTACTTCCTTTAAATAAGAATTCAATTGTCTTAGTAGGACCATTACGGTTTTTACCAATTATGAATTCTGATACACTAACATCTTTATTCATAGCTTCTTTATTATAGTAATCATCTCTATATAAGAAACCAACCATATCAGCATCTTGTTCTATAGAACCAGATTCTCTTAAGTCACTCATTAAAGGTCTCTTATCAGGTCTACCTTCAACAGCACGAGATAATTGTGCTAAAGCAATAACTGGAACATGTAATTCCATAGCCATCATCTTTAGACCTCTTGAGATATCAGATACTTCTTGTTGTCTATTATTTTGATTAGATTTATTAGTTCCATTTATTAATTGTAAGTAGTCGATTACTACCATAGCAAGTCCTTCTTTAGAACTAGCTAGTCTTCTACATTTACTTCTTATATCAGATATAGTAGATCCTGCTGTATCATCAATTTTAATATTTGTATCAGCAAGAACACTAACACCTTCTCCAAGTTTCTTCCAATCATCATTATCAAAGTTACCATTTCTAAATTTAGAAAAGTTAATTTGACCAATTGATGAAAGCATTCTGTTTACTAATTGTTCAGCACTCATTTCAAAGTTGAATATAGCTACATTTTGTTTAGTAGTTCTAGCTACATTAGTAGCAATATTTAATGCAAATGCAGTTTTACCCATACCTGGTCTAGCTGCTATAATTATTAATTCATTTTCATGGAATCCACTAGTTAATTTATCTAAATCATAAAAACCAGTAGCAACTCCAGTAATTTCACTTTTGTTTTCACTTAGTTTTTCTAAGTCACTTTGTGCTTTATAAACAACATCTTGAATGTTTCTAAATTCACTAGTTTTTCTTTTATTAACAATATTAAATATTTTACTTTCAGCATTATCTAATGCATTATTAATAGGACCATCAAATGTATAAGAGTCTGCACTTATTTCATTTGATACTTCTATTAATTTTCTAAGTACTGATTTATCATGAACAATATTAATATAATATTCAACATTAGCGGCAGAAGGAACAAAGTTAGCTATTTCTACTAAGTAATCAATATTACCAACTTTAGTTAATTCTCCTGAACTTTCTAATCTATCAGTTACTATTGTTATATCTACTGGAATACCTTCATCAT
>CAMYZQ010000034.1 GCA_947303895.1 uncultured Bacillota bacterium
CATTATGTTTAGACATAGTATCTTCAATTTCTTCTTTTGAAAGGAATGTAAATACTTTTAAGTATTCTTCAACTTTTGCATCATCAGTATTAATTAAATATTGATATAATTCATAACTTGAAGTTTTACTTTCATCAAGCCATAATGCATTACCTTCACTCTTACCAAATTTCTTTCCTGTTGAGTCTACTATTAAAGGCATAGTAAATGCATTAACAGTTTTACCAGTTTTCTTACTAATTAAATCTACGCCAGTAGTAATATTACCCCATTGATCAGAACCAGCACATTCTAAAGTTACGTTCTTAGTTTCATTAAGATATAAATAATCATATCCTTGCATTAAAGTATATGCAAACTCAGTAAATGTAATACCAGTTTCTAATCTTCTATTAATAATATCTTTAGCAAGCATATAATTAACATTAATATATTTACCAACATCTCTTAAAAAATCTATCCAAGAAATATCTTTAAACCAATCATAGTTATTAACTATTTCAGCATTACCATCAAATATATCTAATACTTGTTTTTTAATTGCTTCAACATTTGAATCAATAATATCTTTAGAAATAATTTCTCTTTCTGCAGTTGGTCTTGGATCTCCAATAAGTCCTGTAGCACCACCTACTAATAATATTGGATGATGTCCAGCTTTAGCTAGTCTCTTAGCAGTTACTAAACTAGAATAATGTCCTAAATGTAAACTATCTGCAGTAGGATCAGTTCCCCAATAAAATGCAATTGGTTCTCCATCTAATACTTTTTCTAAATCTTCTGAAGCAACATCTTTTATTAAACCTCTGTACATTAAATCTTCATATAATTTCATTTTTTTCCTCCTATAAAACAAAAAATACCTATGATGTAGGGACTAATTCTAGCGGTACCACCCTACTTCATAGATATCTTCTATGCTCTTTAACTTTTAACGCAAGTCTACGTTTTAATTCATAACAATGTATCTTCATATTTTACTTGTATAAGTTTCCACCGTACCTATATCTCTATGTTTCAAATAAAATACTACTTTGTTGTTAATCACCATTAATTAAATGTATTTTAATATAATAAATATACTATGTCAATGATTATTCATCATCGTCATCATATTCATCAGTTGTTACATTATCAAGTAAGTTAAATAATTCGTTAGTATCAGTTTTAATATCTTCTTCTGATTCTTCTACTACTTTTTTATTTTTCTTTACTCTTGTTTCAGGTATTTCTACTTCTTTAGCTTCTTGGTTTTCTTCACCATAAGAAATAGGAATATCCTCTTCTTTTTCTTCTAGATTATAGAATATAGATTTTCTTTCATTTAAAGTCTTTTCTAATTCTTCATCCATTTCTTTATAAGCTTTATTTCTAACAGTATCATAATCACTTATTTTTTTATTAAGACTATGATCATCACCTTTGTTGATTTCTTCAACGTCATCCACATTGTAATCTTTATCTAGAATACCATATACTGGAGAAATAACAGGACTTGGTCTAAATCTAGTTTTAGGTTCATCATCAGATTCTCTTTTAGATGGTTCATCAAATCTAAGTCTTGATGTAGGTCCAAAGTATTCATCTTTTTCTTGTTCAGTAAATCCACTAGTTGTTTCTTCCTCTTCATCATCTACATCAACAGGAAAATTAAATGTTCTTTCTGCTCTAAATAATTCTCTTTCACTAAGATCAGAATTAGTTTTTTCTTCTTCGTATTCGATATCTATTTTTTGAGTTTTTTCCTCAACAGGTTCTCTTTTAAATTCTTCTTTCTTTTCTTTTACTTTAAAGATATTTTCTCTTTTAGGTTTATCTGGTCTTAAAACAACATCTGTTTCTTCGCCATCTTCATCTTCATAAAAGAAATCTTTTACTTTATCAAAAAATCCCATATTTCCTCCTTAGTCTTCAGCTTTTGCATCAACTTCGATATGCTCTATTAAACTATGTGCATCTTCTTCAGCATCATACACATCGTATTTTTTTACTTCTTCTAGATAATTACTACCACCAGCATCATTATCTATATTAAATAAGTTATACTCTTTGTTTTCACTTAAATCATATTTTTCACTACCAAGTATATCTTCTATAATTGTATCATTATATTTTATAGAAGACAAAGTATAAAATATTTCAGGTAAAGCATCATCTAGTTTTTTCTTACTAACATGAGCTTCTATTTTAGAATAATTATACATAGCTTTAACATAGTAATAATCTTTCTTATCAATTACTTCTAAATAACCTGTATTATTTTTATAATTGATAGGCTCTGAAATATATGCTTTTTTACTAGCAGTATAATCTCTACTTGTTTTATGATAATAACTAACAAGATCTACATACATATAATAAGTTCCATTAGAACTTCTAAGTACTTGGTTAAATTCATTACCTTCTTTTTTAGTTATACCATTAAGTAAATAATATTGATAACCAATAGAGTTAGTATTAACTTTATAATTTTTTCTTTTTAATACATTATTTATATTTGCATTATAGTTTTTAGTGTTAATTCTAACTATAGAACAACCACTTAAAACTGATACACATAATAGTAATAAAATAATTTTTTTTAATTTCATTTTCTTACCTACTTTGTTCTTTTATTATATCAAAAATTAAAGAATTTTTAAAGTGTTTTATTTATAAGCCTCTAATCTATTAATTCTAATTCCTTTAGAGCTAAATTTCTTTTCATATTCAGTTTCTACATTTTCAATGTCTTCTGAATGAAGATCTAAAGTAACATTTTTTAATGTATAACCATAATTTGATAATGATTCAATTGAGAAAGCAAATAATTTAATGTTATCTGTTTTCATAAATATTACTTTATCCTTTTTAAAGATATTATCATATTTAGATAATAATCTTTCATGAGTTAATCTTCTTTTTGCATTTCTATTTTTAGGCCATGGATCAGAAAAGTTTAGATAAATAAGAGATATTTCTTTTTTAAATACTTTATCTATATCATTAGCATCCATTCTAATTAGTTTTAAGTTTGATAATTCTAACTCATCTAATTTCTTAACAGCATGCATTAAAACACTATCATACATTTCTATTCCAATAAAATTAATTTCAGGATGTAATTTAGCCATTCCAATAATGAAGTTTCCTTTACCCATACCTATTTCTATGTGTATTGGATTCTTATTACCAAATAGTTTACTCCAAGTAGAGATTTGCTCTTCTGGATTTAATACTACATACCTTGAATTATTAATAATATCTTTTGCATTCTTATTGTTTCTTAATCTCATTCTTATCCCCTGATTTTTTAAATATTTTTTTAACTTTCCATAGTAATTCTCTAGCTATAACAGTTTTAAATAATGGTTTATATGTGAATATAAAGTATACTAGTCCTCCTACTACAGCATATACAGCAATTATAATAATTGCATTAATTCTTGATGTTGGAACTGTATCCATAAATATTCTTAATATAAATAAACTTGCAAGCATTGCTCCAGATCCAAATAGTATCCAGAATAATCCTTTAAATGTTTCTTTCATACTTATCTTCATAACTTTAATCATATATATAATTGAAATTATATATGTTGATGAAAGTGATATAAGTGTACCTGCTACTGTTCCTACATATGGAGGAAGTCCTAGTTTATATGCAAGCATCATAAGAGGATATTGTAATCCTGCTTTTAATACTAATTCTACACCAAGAGCAATAAATACAATTTTATATTTATTAACTGATTGCATAATAATAAGTGTAATAGTATATAAAGAAGACGCTATAGCAGCAAATATAAATATACTAAATACTGAAGCAGCTAGTCCATGATTTTGATAAAAAACTTCCCAAACCGGTTTTGCTAGAAATGATAATCCAACTGTCATTGGAACACCAAAATATAATAAAATTGTATATGCTTCATTAACTCTTTTTCTAACTGAATCCATATCATCTTTAACATAGCTAGATGTAATATGTGGAAGTAAACTAGTTACAAGTCCAGTAGCTATTGCAATAATAATTTGATTTAATTTAACACCCCAAGTAGTTAATACTCCCATAACAGTTTCAGCTTTCGCGATTGTATAGCCTGTATGATTAACGAGAATCTTAACTACAGTAAACATATTAATAAGTGCACAAGCATTACCTACTGCATCTATTAATATAAATGGAACAGCATATTTAATAATTTTAATCCATATTTCTTTAGTAGTTATTCTTTTTTCTTCTTCTTTTATTGGTTGATTTACTAAGAATATATCCTTATTAGTTTTAATCATTATTCTTAAATAGAAGAAAGCAAATAATCCACCAATAGTAGCACCAAAACAAGCTACTGCTACAGAAGTTCTAACATCATGAGATAACTTCATAGCCAAATAACTACCAAATACTACTATGGCTACTCTAAATAATTGTTCTATAACTTGGCTAAGTGATGACTCAGTCATGTATTTATTTCCTTGTAAGTATCCTCTAGATACTGAAAGTGATGGAATAACTAATATAGCAGTTGCTATAACTCTAATAACATATACTATATCTTCAATAGTATTTCCACCTTCTATGTCTCCTATTATCATTTTTGCTATAGGTTCAGCAAATATAAATAATAAAGCAAATATAATAACAGCAAATGCCATTATTACTCTTCTACCTTGTTTATAAACTCTTTCTCTTGTATGGTAATAACCAAGAGCATTATACTCACTAACAAGTTTTGAAATAGCAAGTGGAATACCCACAGTAGAAATAGATAAAAATGTTGCATATATAGTATATGCATATCCATATAAAGCTCCACCTTGTTCACCTATAACCTTATAAAAAGGAACAACATAAACAATACCAATTATCTTAGTTAAAATAATCGCAAATGTAGCTATAAAGGCTCCTTGTTTAAAGGAACTTTTTTTCATTTTTCCCATAAAGGCCTCCCTTTTATTCTTCTATTTCTGTATATTTAGATTCATATAAATCTTTATCATCTAATATTTCTATATCACTAGTATCTATTTCTGGTAATTTAGATAAATCAGGTAAATTAAAATAATCTAAGAAATAATCTGTAGTCTTATATAAATTAGGTCTTCCTGGAAGATCTGATTTACCAGCATTCATAATTAATCCCTTAGCAATTAAATTTCTAACCATTTGAGAAGAATTAACTCCTCTAAGTTCATCTATAGCTACTCTAGTTATTGGTTCATTATAAGCAATAATAGCTAATGTTTCTAAAGCAGCTTCAGATAAGTTATTACTAACTTCTAAAGATATTTTCTTTAAGTATTTTAAATTATCTTCTTTAGTAACTAGTTTATAAGAATTTCCAAGAACTTTAATATCTAGTCCTCTTTCTTTTTTGCTATACTCATCTTTTAATTCATCTATAAGTTTTAATGTGTCTTCTTCATTAAGTTCTAGTATACCTTCTATTTCTTCAAGTTTTAATCCTTCTTCACCTACTGCGAATAATATACTTTCTAAAGCACTAATCAAGTTCTTCACCTTCTTTAATATTAACTGTTATATTATTAAAATTATTTTCCTGTGTAATAACTATTTCTCCCTTTTTAGCCATTTCTAAAATAGATAAGAAAGTTACTACTACATATTCTTTAGTTTTTACTTCAAATAAATCAAAGAAAGAAACTTTCTTTTTCTTTTTAAGTAAACTTCTAATTTCATTAGTTCTATCTGTAACTAATATTTCTTTTCTAGCAATCTTAGTTTCTAGAGGCTTTTCATCTTCTTTTCTTTGTAAGAATTTATTTAAAGCATCTACTAAATTATCTAATGTAATATCTCCATCATTTTTGATTGGATCACTATATTCATATAGATTCATTGGATCTTTAGTAAAGATATCTTTTCTATCTCTTTCTAAAGATTTAAATTCATCTATCATATCTTTATATTTTTGATATTCAATTAATCTATTAACTAGATTCTCTCTTGGATCTTCTTCCTCTTCTTCTTCATTTGCCCTTGGAAGAAGCATCTTAGATTTTATTAATGTAAGTTCAGAAGCCATTACTAAATACTCTGAAGCTACATCAAGATTTAATTCATTCATTCTATTTATAAAATCTAGATATTGTGCTGTTATTTCTTCAATTTTTATATCATAAATATCCATCTTAGATGTCTTAATTAAATGAAGTAAAAGATCTAATGGTCCTTCAAAGTCATTTATAACAAAATTCGCTTCCATTTTTTCACCCACATATCATAATAATTATATCATTTTTTTTATTATAATTAAAGCATTTATGATATAATTTTGTTAGAGGTTTTATATGAAAAGATTTAATATGATTGATGAAAGTTTTGTATGTGAAAACTGTGGTAAAGAAGTAGAAAAATTAGAATATACAGCAAGAGATCACTGCCCTTTTTGTTTATACTCTAAACACGTAGATATTAATCCTGGGGATAGAGCTAATACTTGTAAGGGGTTACTTAAACCTGTTGGAATAGAAAAGTTTAAAGATACATACAAGATATTATATAAATGTGAAAAATGTCATGAAGAGCATAAGAATATAATGGCTACTGATGATAATTATGACTTAATAATTGAACTGTCAAAAACTAGTTTATAAACTAGTTTTTATTTTATTTAGTGATATAATTTAATTAGAGGTAAGCATATGAATAAGAAAAGGAAACCTAACTATAAACTTAGACGTATAATAGCTAGAGTTATAATTGCTCTTTTAATTATTGTTCCACTTGTTATTATATTTAGAGTTAAAATTATTAATGCGCCTTTATATATTAAATATCATAAAAATACTGATGTATTAAATGCATTATTTAATTCTAAATTTGAAAGACAAGAAGTAAAAGAATTTATGCCTAAACTAGAGAAAAAAGGAATGAATAGTTATACTGATGACTATATTATTAGTTTAAGTAATAAAGGTTATAAACCTAATACTATTGAATATATCTTACTTAATTTTAAAATGGGAGATACTAAATCTTTAATTAATTCTAAATATGATGAAGATTTAGAAAAAATGCTTAGTAACGAATTCTTTGATTATAAAAATTATGATAGATATATCAATGAAAGAAGTAATAACGAAGATATTGATAGAACAATTCTTAGAGTTACTCTAGATTTAGATAAAGATAATTATTCTGATACAACTGAAGAAGAAGATCCAAATTCATTAACAGCTTTCATAAATAAGCATAGATATGTTAATGAGGATTATGTACCAGATGATCTAGTAGATATGAGTGATGATTATGCTAATAACTACTATGGACAATTAAAACTTAGAAGCGAAGCCTATGAACAATTTAAAAAGATGGTTGATGACGCTAATAAAGAAGATTTAGAAATATATGCAGATACTACATATAGATCATTTAATCTTCAAAAAACTATTTATAATAATTATGTATATGAAAATGGTTATGATAAAGCAAGTTTATATGCTGCTAAAGCAGGTTTTTCGGAACATGAACTTGGAACTGCTATAGATATATCTAATGGATATCTAATTGAAAAAGGAGATCCTGAATATAATTGGCTTATGCAATATGCATATAAATATGGTTTTATATTTAGATATTATGAAGATAATGTTGATTTAACTGGTTATGCAGATGAACCATGGCATATAAGATATGTTGGCGTAGATGTTGCTACAAAAATGCATAAAGAAGATTTAACATTTGAAGAATACTGGTTGAAATATGTAAATAAAAAAGAAGCTAAATAGCTTCTTTTATTTTTGTGGTATTCTACCAGAAATAAATGTACATTTATTTGATGTATTTGAGAATGTACCATATAGGTAATTATCAGATGCTCCGTACCATAAATATTTTTTAATAGTTCCACTCTTTTCAACTAAAGTACCTTCTACATTACCAACCATTTCATTAAATTTATCTAAACTCATTTCGCCTTTTTGAACAGTAGATTTAATATCTTCAGATTTAGATAAATCTAATTTATCACTAGCAATTTTTTCTTTATCAAATTCAATTGTAATATCTGATTTACCACCATTATTAAATTGAATTTTAACTTTAGAATCTTTAGTAACTTCCCAAATATAAATTGAGTAGTCATCAGTATCCTTATCTTTCTTTCCATCAAATCCCATTTTTTCATTTACAGTTTCTAAAGAATCTGTAACTTCAATATTTTTAATACACTCAAATACTTTACAATTTCCTTTGATTTTTTCCTCTTCTGGTTTTTTAGTATTCTTCTTAGCACCACATCCAGCAAGAACAAAAACCATAGAAATAATTAATAAACCTGTTAATAGTTTCTTCATTTTATTACCTCCAACTATATTATAACATATTAAAAATTAAAAAAAGTTTTTAAACTGCAAATTTAACACTTTAAATAATTAATATTTTCAAAAAATATTTTTTTATAAAACAAAAATTGTTTTTTGATAAAAAATAATTCTCTACTACTCTATTTTACTCATTTGATAATAATCTTAAAACAAATAAAATACATGCTTGAAAGGAGAAAAGATATGTTAAATCAAATCGTTATTATTGGAAGACTTGTTAGAAATCCAGAAATCAAAGAATCTGAAGGAGGTCATAAATATACTAATATTACTTTAGCTGTTCCAAGAAACTATAAGAATAGTAATGGTGAATATGAGTCAGATTTTATTGATTGTAAATTATGGAATGGTATTGCAGAAAATGCTTCTGAATATTGCCATAAAGGAGATCTTCTAGGAGTCAAAGGAAGAGTTGAAACTAGAGTTTTTGAAAAAGAAGAAGAAAAGAAATATATTACTGAAGTAATCGCTGAAAAGATAACTTTCTTATCTAGTAAAAAAGAAAGCGAATAATCCCCTCTTTATCACCTACTACATATATTGATTTTTTACCCAAAAATCTGTATAATACTTGCTAAAGGAGGAGTTTATGATATTTGTAGTAGGTGTAATAATATTTGTATTATTTATTTTACTAATCTCAATTAAACAAATTTCAGAATATGAAAGAGGTATCAAATTTAGATTTGGTAAATTCAAGAAAATAATGACACCTGGTTGGAAAATAGTTCTACCTATTTTTGAATCTTATAAGAAAGTAGATATTAGAACTAAAGCTGTTGACGTTCCAGAACAAGATGCTATTACTAAAGATAATGTATCTATTAGAATAAATGCAGTTATTTACTATAAAGTATTTGATGCATCTAAAGCTATCTTAGCAGTTGAGAGATATCAATATGCTGTTGGACAATTAGCTCAAACAACTATGCGTAATGCAGTTGGTGCTGTTTCACTTGATGAATTACTATCTGAAAGAGATAAAATTTCTACTGAAATTTGTAATGTAATTGATGAAGCAACAGATCCATGGGGAATCAAAGTTGAAAATGTTGAATTAAAAGACATTAAACTTCCTGATGAAATGCAAAGAG
>CAMYZQ010000035.1 GCA_947303895.1 uncultured Bacillota bacterium
CAGTATTTAATACTTTACCTCTTAAAGGAAGTATTGCTTGATATGTTCTATCTCTACCAGACTTAGCAGATCCACCTGCTGAATCACCCTCTACTATGAATAATTCGTTTTTATCACTATCATGTCTAGCAGCAGGAGCTAATTTATCAGAAATATTCTTTTCTTTCTTAGTTCCAGTTGATTTTCTAGCATCATCTCTTGCTTTTCTAGCAGCATCTCTAGCCATTTTACCTTTTAGAGCTTTATTAATTATATTAACTGCTCCATCTTTATTTTCTTCTAGGTAGAATCCTAGATTTTCAGATGTAACTTGCTCTACTACAGTTTTAGCTATAGGAGTTCCAAGTTTACCTTTAGTTTGTCCTTCAAATTGAAGAAGTGCTTCAGGTATTTTTAAAGATATAATAGCAGTTAAACCTTCTCTTACATCTGCTCCTTCAAAGTTTTTATCTTTAGCTTTTAAATAATTATTCTTTCTAGCATAATCATTAAAACATTTAGTTAAAGCTGTTTTAAATCCAACTTCATGAGATCCACCATCAATTGTTTTAACATTATTAACAAATGAAATAATATTTTCATTATAAGAATCAGTATATTGCATAGCTATTTCTACTTCTATACCATCTTTAGTTCCTTTAAAATGATGAATATTATTTATTGGAGTTTTATCTTCATTTATATATTCTACGAATGATTTAATACCATTATCATAATGATATTTATCATATCTACCATTTCTATCATCTTTTACTTCTACTGTAAGTCCTTTAAGTAAGAAAGCAGATTCTTGCATTCTTTCACATATAGTACTATATGAAAAGTCTGTAGCAGTAAATAATTCTTTATTAGGTAAGAATGTTACAGTAGTTCCTGTTTTATTAGTTTTACCTACTTCTTTTAATTTAGAATCTACTTCTCCACCATTTTTAAAAGTAATAGAATATTCTTTACCATCTCTTTTAGAGTTAACTATCATATAAGAAGATAAAGCATTAACAACAGATGCACCAACACCATGAAGTCCTCCAGAAACTTTATAGTTTCCTTCTTCAAATTTACCACCAGCATGTAGCATAGTATAAATAACTTCTACTGTAGATTTACCAGTTTCGTGTTTACCTACTGGTACACCTCTACCATTATCTTCTACTGTAATAGATCCATCTTGGTTAATAGTAATCTTAATAGTATCTCCATAACCATTCATAACTTCATCTATTGAGTTATCAACAATTTCCCATACTAGATGGTGTAATCCTCTTTTATCAGTAGACCCAATATACATACCTGGTCTTTTTCTAACTGCTTCTAAACCTTCTAATACTTTTATCGAACTTTCATCATATTTTGCAGGCATATACATCCTCCTTTAGTTTCACACATTATGAATTATAGCAATTATTTGCTTTAATATCAAGCAAAAAGGAAAATGAACGTAAAATTATTACCTCATTTTCCTCTTTTTATTCTTTAATAATTATATCACATTACAGTAATGTAATATACCCCATATAAGTATATCTAACATAAATAATATAAATAATACTATAGATATAATAGTAAATGCTTTCTTATTTACTTTTTTAGCTATTTTAATTAGAGTTGGTACCATTGAATATATTATAAAGATACCTCCTAAAGTAAATAGAAGTACTGATCTTAAACATACATATCCATTTATATTACCAAAATTAAGTATTTCTTTAGAATAATCCCAAAGCATTATATGTACAACTTTATCAAAGAATAATCCTGTAAAATACTCTACTATAAATGTAATAACAGCACTTAGTAATATTACTAACCATGGTTTACTTTTAAATCTATATAGTCCTATTATTATTAATATTGTTCCAACAGCGTATACAGGTATCCAAGGTCCATATGTAGAACCTCTATTTATAAATTCACCCTTATCAAATCTATAAAAGATAACTTCATAAATATAACCAATTATACCTGCTATAACAAATGAATAAAGTAAGATACTAAATGTTAATTTAGTATCTATCTTTTTATCTTTAAAATCTATTATTTTATTCATTTAATCCCCTTAATTATTAAATACTTTTAATGTTGGTAATGTTTCACCTGATTTTATTTCAAATGCATCATCACCATTAATAATACTTAAAATACTTGGCGCATCTTCAGTTGTATAAGTACCAGCACTTTCATTTATTTCTAAAGTACAACTTGACCAACCATCAACCCCATAACATCCAAGTGCTTTTCCATTTGGATTTGTATTAAACTTGTTATTTGAGTTTCCATTTCTTCCATTACCAGTTATTTCACCTAGTATTATTTGATGCTTATTTCCATTAAATACTTCATCATATATTGAATGATCTAATGCTGAATCAT
Organism: uncultured Bacillota bacterium; assembly: GCA_947303895.1. Lineage (GTDB taxonomy): Bacteria > Bacillota_I > Bacilli_A > RF39 > UBA660 > RUG13038. The sequence continues at coordinate 2,371 of CAMYZQ010000035.1, forward strand.
CTACTGAGACTGTTCCGGCATTAAATCCATTAACTGAAGCCCCCATAGAAGAAATACCAGCTAAATACATATATTTATTTGTTGAATATGGTTCATTTACTACTAAAGTAATACTACCTGTATTAACTACATTAGTAACTGTACCTGTTGTAGCTATACCTGCAAGTCTAGGATTATTTGCACCTGTATTATTTTGGTAAGCTATTATATCTCCTACATTATATACATTAGATATTGAGAAACTTGATCCTCCCTCTGAAATACCAAACATATCTGCATAATCTGTTCTAGCCCCACTTGGTTTTGGTTGATCCATATATATTATATTTCCAGAATTATAAACATTTTCAATAACAGCTACTCCTCTTGGAGCACCTAAAGCTTGAATTCCTCCAATTTGTAAACCACTATAATAAGATGTTATATTTCCTCTATTATAACTATTTTTTATTTCATAACAATCTTGTGGACATAGACCAGCTATTTGGTTACCTTCTTCTGCTGTATTTATAATATTTCCTTCGTTATATGAATTATAAATTTTTGCTTCACCCCAGCCAACAATGCCACCTGCTCTAGCTCTCTCAAAATTTATTATAGTTCCTTTATTATATGATTTATTAATTGTACCATGGAAATATCCTACTAAACCTCCAGTATATGCAGCTCCAACAATTTCACCTAAGTTGTAGCAATTTTCCATTAATATTGATTCTCCGTTTTGATTACCGGCATATCCAACTAATCCGGCCCCATAAGCTAATCTACCAGAGATTTTACCTGTATTATATGAATTCTTTAATGTAAATGAATTTGTAGTAGCAGCATATCCAAATAATCCACCAACATATGATTGACTTCTACCTCTTGGAAGTGCTCCTCCTTCAGGATAAGCATTTACATATAATAAATCTCCAGAATTATATACATTTTCGGCATATAAATCTGAACATCCACTTAATGTTCCAATAATACCTGCAGATTGTGATATTTCATCCATTCCAGACCAATCACCACTATTGCTTGAATTAGTTATAGTAATTTTCCCACCAGCTGAACCTATAATACCTCCTACCATTGATCCATTTCTAGTAGAATCAAATGTAAAGTTACCCTTATTATGGCAATTATCTATTTTTAAATTAGGTGATGCAGATAAGTAACCTACTATTCCACCAGCTATCGATGGTGCAAAAGAAATGTTGCCATTATTAATATCATTTTCAAGTATCATATTTGGTTCATTAGTAGTTCCTAACCCCCCTACATAATGAATAATACCTGAGACACTTTGAGGAGAAGTAATATTAATATTATTAGTTGTATTTACAATTTTTAATAATGAATTGTCAGTATTATCTCCACTAAAACTTGATATAACTCCAGCAGAATATCCTCCCATATTAGCAGAACCATATGTAGTAATATTATCAAGAATTAATGATGTTGAACCACATCCAATTAAAGCGCCTGTACCTGATGGTCCATATAAATAAACATCTGATAATCCAAGATTTTTAATTGTTGCATTTACAGTATATCCAAATAGACCTCTGTAATTTCCAGCCAAGTTACTATCATTAGTAATATATAATCCACTAATCTTTTTATTATCTCCATCATATGTTCCCATAAATGGTTTCATATCATTTGAATCATTATTATATCCTGCTGATATCCATACTTTAGCAGTACTTAAATCTCCTGCTGTTACTTGATCATTTAAATTATTATTTAATTTAATATTCTTAATTTGTTTTATATACTTACCTTCATAAGTTTCACCATTATTAACAGATTTAGCAAAACATGATAATTGTTCTGCAGTTTTAATCTTATATGGATTAGATTCAGTTCCTACACCGCCTTCAAATATATTAGCAGGTGTAAGATCAGCTACATCTAGGTCACAATTACCATCCCATACTTCTATTAAATCTATTTCTTCATTAACTGTTATTACAATCTCTTTATTTTTAAGAATTGGATTAATTACTGCTCCAAGTATTCCTTCTACTCCAAGAAATGTAATTAATACAAGTACTGAAGCACTTAGCGTAACTAATGCAGTAGATATACCAAATATTCTTCTTGTTTTTTCTGATTTAAACTTCTTAAATAAAAATGCATATAAAGCTAATCCTGCAAGAATAAATAATAGTAATATTAATAAAATATTATCTCCTGTTTTTGGAACTAGAGTAGTTTCTTTCTTCTCACATATTTTTTTAGTAGTATTATATACTTCACCAGCTGCACAAGTTATTTCTTTTTCAGGTTTAACACATCTACCTTGTTCATTTCTTTCATAATCTAAAGGACATAAACACTTTGTTTCATCATCCGAAAGAATTTCTCCTTCAGGACATGATCCCTCTTCATAATTATAATTTAACTTAATTTGTGAAGAACTTCTTCCAGTTATAGCTCCTTGTTTAACTCTAGCAGTCACTAACACTTTATTTATATCATTACCATTAATAGATATTCCACCTTCTGGTAGATCACTAGAATATTCAATCTTATCACTAGATGAAGTAACATTAATTTTTTTTAATGTACCTGCTCTATTACCAGTATTAGTAATAGTTAATTCAAAGCTAACTTCTTCTCCTTCATTTTGAAATAATATATCTAATTCTTTATTATCAACATCAATATTTGTTATTGTTCCTACAGATACATTATTTGTTTTATCTTCTATATTTGTTAAGTCTATATTAAAAGTTAAAGCCTTAACATTAGTCATAATTAATAATAAACTAATAAATAATAATATTTTCTTTTTCATATTTTCACCTACTATATAAATTATAACATAAAAGAAGAAAGAATTATCTTTCTTCTTTATTATTATCGTAAATAATTTGTCACACCTATTAATTAAATACTTTTAATGTAGGTAATGTTTCACCTTGTTTAATTTCAAATGCATTATCACCATTAATAATACTTAATATATCAGGTATTGAATCATTTATAGTATTACTAATAGTTATAGTATGATGCTCTCCATTAAAGTCATCTGTACTAATTGGATTATCTAATGCAGAATCATCTAATTCAACTAATCCAGAATTATAGTTATTAGTATATTCATTACTTGATGCTATACCATATAAACTAATAGTATGAGCAGTTGTAAATGGTTTAGTCACACTAAATTTAACATTACCTGTATTTACAGAATTAGATACTGGGAATTCTCTTAAGCCAATACCAGCAAGTGAAATTTTTGGGTAATCTGTACCATCATTAGTAACTGTTACATTTCCTATATTATATGAATTAGTAATAGCGTCTCCATCAGGCATTATTCCTGCAATAGATGTATCTGTAATATAACTATACGGCCTTTGTCCACCTTTTGTTATAGTTAAATCACCTGTATTATATGAATTAGTAACATTCTTTCCTCTTCCAGTAATACCTCCTATGCCTTTTCCATAAAAGTCAACTATTATATTACCTAAATTATAACTGTTAGTAACATTTCCACAAGCACCACAAATACCACCAACTCTTGAATCAACGCCCGATATATTTATGTTGCCTTCATTATAAGAATTTTCTACATCTACATAACGATAACTATAATCTGCGTTACCAACTATACCACCTACTACGACTCCTCCACCTGAAGGAATAGTAATATTTCCTTTGTTATATGTATTTTTAATTAAACCATAACTATCTGCAGTTATACCCCCAACAACTGCTGCAGCAGCAGTTATATCTCCGGTATTAAAGCAATCTTCCATTAAAGTTGTAGCAAGGAATTCACTTTGTCCAAAAAGACCTCCAGTTCTACCTCCACCTGAAACTTGTTCTATATTTCCAGTATTAAATGATTTTTTGATTGTCAAATTACCCGTAATACTTTGATATCCTATTAATCCTCCAATTGAACTAGCTTTAATATTTGTTATATTTCCTGAGTTAAAACTATCATCAATTGTAATACCATAGGATCTATATTGTCCAAATAAACCACCAACCTGATTATCACAATTAGTTATATTACCCGTATTATAAGAACCTTTTACCTTTGAAGTATTTGCTGTTAATTGTCCAGCTAATCCTCCAACATAATATGTTGTTTCATCTTCAGTACAGACAATATTTCCTTTATTTGCAACATTATCTAATTCAACGTCTCCAACATTCATTGCGTCGCCTATTATTCCTCCAGAATGGCCATCTGTATAAATAGAACCATTATTTGTAAGATTCTTCATATTAATCTTAAATCCACCATAAATATTATCTAAGAAACCTGTTTGAACTCCATTAATATTATTAACAGAATTATATATATTTATATCTCCACAAATACCATCAGGATTTTCTACTTTACTAATAATACCAGATTTAGCATGTCCATTACCATAAGTTACAACATTATCTATTGTTATAGCATGGAATACTGCACCTGCTATGGCACCACACTTAGACCAACTTCCACAGCTTAAATAAGCATCTGAGATTTGAATATTTTTTAATGTAGCACTATCAACTGCTCCAAATAAACCATATGCTTCATTATATTCATCATCAACATCAACTATATATAAACCACTTATTATTTGGTTATCTCCATCATATGTACCTTTAAATGGTGTTACCTGATATCCACCATGATAATAGTGATGTCCTACAGGTGCCCATACATTAGCATGACTTAAATCACCTGATGTAGCTTGTTCATTAAGACTATCATTTAATTTAATACTTCTAGTTTGTTTAATAAATTGTCCCTCATAAGTTGTTCCTTCATTTACTGATTTAGCAAAACATGCTAATTGATTTGCAGTATATATTTGATAAGGATCATCTTCTGTTCCAGAACCACCTTCAAATATATTTTCTGGAGTTAATGCTCCTGTTATATCACAATCTCCATCCCAAGTTTCTATTAAATCTATTTCTTCATTTACATCTACTACTATTACTCTTTCATCTGATATTGTATCAGCTAATGCTCCTAGTATATTATCTAGTCCATACATAAAAGTAAGTACTGCAAATGATAAACCTAATGTAACAACTCCTGTTATTACTCCTACAGTTACTTTTTTCTTATTTGTATTTAAATCTTTAAACATTAATGCATATATACCAAGACCACATACTATACAGAATAAAGTTGTTAATATTATATTATCTCTTGTTTGTGGATTAGAAAGTGATATTGGTTTTTTATCATCAGATACTGGTAACACCTTCTTTTCACATATCTTCTTTTCTTCGTTATATATTTCATCTTCTGCACATTCTACTGGCTTTTCAGGCTTAACACACATACCTTGATCATTTCTTACTGTTCCATCAAGACATAAACATGTTCTTTCATCATCAGATAGTACTTCTCCTTTAGGACAAACACTTTCTTCATATACATATCTAATTGTTATTTTTGAAGCACTTTTTCCATTTACTGGAGTTTCTGTTAATCTTGCAGTTACTAAGATTTCATTTTTATCAAAACCATCAATAACAAGACCAGTTTCTGGTATATTTGATGTATACTTTATACTTGGATTACCTGATTCAAATGAAATACTACGTAGTAATTTAACTTTAGAACCTGTATTTGTTATAGTAATTAAGAAATTTACTTCATCACCTTTATCATGAAATACAACATCTAAGTTTTTATTTCCTACATTAATAGTTTCTATTAAACCTATTGTTCCATTATTACCTTTATCTTCAATATCCGTTACATCTATATTGAATGTTAATGCTTTAACATTAGTTATAAATAAAAATAAAAAAATAAATAAAAATATCTTCTTTTTCATATCTTCACCTACTATAGAATTATATCACAACTATGACTTCTAAAAAAGTATAATATTGTAAATAAACACTAATAATGATATAATTTTGATAGTTGCTCGAATGGCGGAACTGGTAGACGCGGCAGACTCAAAATCTGCTGGTAGCAATACCTTAAGGGTTCGAGTCCCTTCTCGAGCACCAATATAAAAAGAAAAGAACCAAATTGGTTCTTTTTTTTGACATTTTCTTACTTATTTGATAATATATTTGAGCATTAAAAAGGGGGGGATTATATATGCCTCAAGACAAAAATAAAATATGGAAAGAATTCTTAACTGATGCAGAAAAAAAACTAAATTGGGGTTTTGAAAATGGATTAGTTGGTTATTATACTGACACATTAATAGAAAAACTAAGAAACATATATGATGGTGGTATGCCAGCTTCTATTATTCTACTTAGTATTGGTTTATGTAATGGTAACTGCTATGATAGAGCACTACTACTTTCAAGAGCATTCCTAGATACTGAATATGATGTAAAACTAGTATACGCAGATGTTAATAGTATAAAGCTAAATCCAGAATATCAAAATGATGGTGATGGATATGCAGACCATTGCTTTGTAGAAATAACAACTAAAGATGGCATTACATACGTATATGATACTTCCCAAGGATTAGTATTTAATAAGGAATTCTATTATGCTATAGAAAAGCCTACAATTAGAAAAATAAACAACAAACAATCTATCGCAGATCATATAGCAATGGAGAAAAGAGAATATCCACAAGACTTTAAACCAATTACAGATTCAGCATTATTAATAATTCCAATATTGGAACTATCATATGATACTCCTGGTGAAAAGTATGCTAAAAAAGGTTTTAATTTACTACAAAGAGAAATAGAACTATATAAGAAAAAAATTAATTATAATCGTTTAAAAGCTGAAATGGATAAAGAAATAAAAAGAATGACAGTAGGCCTTCCAGAAAATTTTTTTAAAAACAATAATGAAAGTGAATAAAAAGAACTCTTAAGAGTTCTTTTATTTTGTTTCAAGAAGTAATGGACAATGATCTGATCCCATTACATCATCAAGTATTTTAATATCTTTTATATTTTTTAAATTAGATTTATTAGTAATAAAATAATCTATTCTCCATCCAATATTATTTTCTCTACAATGACCTATATAGCTCCACCAAGAATATTGAACTTTATCAGGATATAATTCTCTAAATATATCTACATATCCTGCT
>CAMYZQ010000036.1 GCA_947303895.1 uncultured Bacillota bacterium
TTAATAATCTTTTTGTTTTTCTTTACCTTCATTATTTTCCTCCAAATAATAGATTTTTTAAATCATTATAGTCGTAATTATTATTTACGCTAACTCTTGATAGAGCCCATTCGTCTATCATTTCTTCATTTAATTTAGCATCTTTAGGAACGTTAGCCCAGAATTTATACTCTTTTATACATTTTTCATTAAGAGCATTTAAATTTTCTTCTCATTCTTCTTTTGGTTTCTGTTCTTCCTCAGGTACTACCTTATTAATTTTCATATCTTCTGCTCCTTCACTTGACAAACTCATTTCTTTATTTTCCAATTCTACTTTATGGTCCTTTAAACCTTGAAGAATACCTTCATTTCTAAGCTGTTTAAAGATAAGGTTGCCCTTACCATATTCTCCATCTTTAAGAATTGAATCTTGTCTTAAAATATAAATATCATCAATGAATTTAGAAATTTCATCTATAGAATCAGATTCACCTGCTTCTTTAGCTTTATCTCTTCATTCTGATAATTCTGGTTCTAAATCTACATCTGGTATATCATCTTTAATTGGTTGTTTTAGTCAACCATTATATAAAGAATATACACCATTTGACACTGCTTCATTTAATTTCATAATATTTTCTCCTATTTATTAATATCAAATAAGTTACACCATTGAGCACTAGTTAAAGTAGACAAAGATGAATTTTCTGCACTAATATAACAATCACCAAAATATTTAAGTAATGAACAATCAGAATTTAATATTATAGAAGCTTTCTCCCTAAATATTTCAGTAACAGGTGGTCTATGTTTACTCACGAAATCTGTAGCTTCATCTTCTGTTTTAAATAATAATATATCTTGGTCATTTAAAGAAAAGTAAAGAGTACTAACATCTAATTCACTTCTCTTAGGGTCCATAACTACAACATCATCATCGCCATCAGTAAGATAATATAAATAATCTGAATCTTTAATCCTTAATTCATTCTTAAAGTTAGTTCCAGTAAGTTGATTTACTTTCTGAATATAAAAAGTGATTTCATTAGGTAATTCTTGAATGCCAGGATTAGCTCTAATAGCCTCTGATTGAAACAAATACCATTCAACCAAAAGGTCTAATCTTCCATCTTTGATTAATTCTCTAGAAGGAATATCTGTAGCATTCATTATATAGTTGAGTATATTTTTTATTACTTCTTTTTCACTACTTGCCATATAATTCTCCTTAATAGAAATTAACTGTTATTGAATAACCTAAGGTAACACCTTCAAAAACCCACTTATTTTTATTTTTCTGTGGTTTACTATTATCATCAATTCCCAAAGCTCCTTTAACTAAAGGTAATTTCCTTGACCATTTTTTAGGTAAATTAACTATAATATCTTTACCATTGCATATATTCCATAAACACAAAGGCAATAATTCTTCTACACTTTCAGGTACAGTAATTTCAGATATATTACAATTTCTAAAACAACAGTTACCAATAAATTTTAACCTATTAGGTAAATTTATTTCAGAAAGATTAGTATTAGTAAATACATTAGAACTAAGCATTTCCAACTTATCAGGTAAAACTATTTCAGATAAGTTACTACCAGAAAATGCTTCATATTCAATTTTTTTAAGAGTAGTAGGTAATTTAATAGAATCAAAAGTTGCTTCTCTGAAACAGTCATTGCCTAAAACTTCAATACCTTCTGGGATAATTAAATTACCTAAATCTTTTTGTCTATAAAAACTCCAAATAGGAAATAGGTCAGGGGCTTTACCTATATTTAATTCTCCAAAAATTAAAATAAATGCAACATAAGCATCATGATATTCCTTAGTAGTATCTTTACTAAAGGATATTTTTCTTAATTCTTTCCAGAAAGTACTTCAATCTTCATCTTTTATAAGTTTTCTTAAATTGGGATATTCATCTAGTACTTCTCTAGCTAATATTTTATATTCTTGTTTCATTATTTTACTCCTTTTAATATAAAGTAACAATTATTTAGCATATTATTGTTTTATCTATCAATAATATTACCTATTATTTTTTCATATTCACTACTTGTACTAGACCAGAATATTGTAACAGCATACATATAAGGCCCTTGATTAGTCTGTATAAAAGGCCAGGTATTCTTAGTTCTATCTAATGGTACTATTTCGTACTTAACTATTTTACCATAGCCATCAAATTTTAAAGGACCATTTGCATCAATAAATGCTTGGGCTTGGCTTTCAGTTTCAAAAGCTAATAAATAACGCATATCACTATGAGCCAAATCTTCCATAGAAAGACCACCACAAATATATGGATTTGTATAATCACTACTGAAACATGCAAATCCAGATTCTCCCATGCTATTATAGCCTTTAATAACATATTTAGCCTTATCTATTTCTTTAAGATAATCTGTAAAATTGGTACCAACTTTATCATTTATTACCTTAAGAATGTCATCCATATCATATTCTTCATAATCAAAATATATATCTAAATCTTCAGTTCTCCACCAATAATCATAGATAAGAAGAGAAAATTTACCCTCACTAATTAGGTTCTTACCTTCAATTGTAGTTGCACCAATATCTTCTAAAAATTCTTTTAACACTGAATCATTCATGCTTACTCCTTAGGTTCAATATAAAGTTCTACTTCATGACCATAAATCATTGGGTCAAATTTATCATTAAATAATCTACGGTAAGCGTTATAAACTACTTGAGCTAAATCTTCTTTATCTTTATATATTGAAAGGTCAGCTATTAAATGTAAATCAATATCTGATTTATCTGTGTAATTATAGTTAGCATTACTTCCAACAATAATTACATCATCAACATCAATATCAACACCATCTTCTTTTAACCGTTCTTTAAACTTATCTACAATAAGTTCTAACTTTTCTTTTACTTCAGGCTTAAGTTCATTATTTTCTCAAATGGCTGGGTTAAGAGTATCATTCTTTTCCTCTATTAAAGATTCACCTAAAGGCTCCACTGAAGTAACTTCTACTTCAAATTCACTACCATCATCATGACGTATACGCTTATCCCAATATCTTGTTACACCATCTTCAAATTTAACTTTAGCTAAATCTTCTGACGGTAAATCATTGGAGTCAATAGTATAAGTATGAGTTTCTTCCCATTCTTCTCTATCAACTTCATTACCGTTATCATCATGCCAAATGTTTCTAAGCGTACCAGTAACTTTAAACTTCCTACCTTTTGCCTCAGTAAGAGATTCACCTAATTTAAAGCCTGCATTCTTAATTGCTTCAGATAATTTATCATAAGCCTCATCAAATAGTGGAGTAATTAAATCAATAAGCCCATTTTTCTTTTTATCAAATAAATGACATAATTCAACTATATTACCGTAAATGGTAGATTCAACACTTACATTACCATCTTTATCAATATAATAAGTTGCGAATGAATCAGAATCTTCTGGGTCGAGCCGTAATTCGAAGAACGTACCATCTGAATCTCCACCTAAAATACCAATACTAGCACTAGCATCAGAGGAATTAATTGTTTTTTCAGCTACATAAGACCGATTAATAACTTTAATTTTTAAATTAGGTATTTTTTCAAAAGCTCTTTCGTAAATATCACAAAATCTACTATACTGTTTCTTTATATTATTATTATAAAAATCAATAACTGCTTCAGTTAAATTAAAATTATACTTTTTATTCGGAGCTGTATCAATTTCAAACTCAGTCATTTCATCAAAACTATCCATAAATGAAAAGTATAAAGTCTGTGAATTTAATAAATTATAATCTCCATCTATCTCGCCAGTATCATCTAATACTGCTCAATTATCACCATTAACTTTTGAATAAGCATCAATTCATGTATTAGTTGGCCTATCATTAAATTTTACTCTAAGAACAGAACCAATAGGGGCACGCTCCAAGTCTTTTTTCTTAATAGTGTCCATATCTCTATTAATAAGAGCCTCAGTTAATTTTTTCTTACTATTTAATGATTCATTAAAAGCTTCTTCACCAACAACTTTACCATCTTTAGTAAGATAATAATACTCACCGCACTCAGGACACTTAAATTCTTCTAAATCTCCCTGAGTACCTAACCACTCAGTATCACAACCGCAATTAAGACATTCTAGAGAAGGTTCTTCATCATCTAATTCTTCACCTAAACCAGTACCTCTACCAATAGGAGTACCAGCAGGATTATAATTAGGTGAGAATTCAGGTTCATTTTTTTCATTTAATGATTCCCACTTCCGGTCTTGTTGTAATCCTAAAAGTTCATCTTCCAAGTCATCAATAGCTTCATCTATATCATCATAAACATCAGCAAACTGCTCCCATCTAGGATCTTCTCTATAGTTAGGGTTCTTCTTTAATTCTCTTAATAAATTTAATTTTAAAGATACCTGATGGATTCCACTACGAGCACCTTCATTTAATGATTCATCAAAAGATAAATATTCTTTAACATCATCCGCCATTTGTTTAGCTTTTTCAAGAGAAGTAGTACCACCAGCTAATATTTCTTGATTAGTATTATCAACAATATAATATTTACCTGTATACTTATCCTTACATAAAGAAATATTAGGATTAATTTCTTCTACTTCTTCTAAATCCATATCATTAATATCTGCATTATAATATGTATTCCACTGACCTTCATAGAATGTAGCTACTGTATCATCGTTAGGCCCAAATATTTCAGCACAGTCATAATCATACTTATTAATATAACCTTTGCACATCTTGATAGCATCATCTAAAGTTTCTGCATCACCTGTTTGTTCACCTGGAGAATCATCATCTTCATAATAACAAACAAAATGATAACCTAAAGATTCTTCTTCATGTTGAAAATCATCATCATGTACATCTGTATCTGATAAATCATAATCTTCTGGTGATTTAAAATTATAAGTAATATCATACTGTTGTCTGAAATATTCCTCAAGGTCTGGGTTTTCTTCAACAACATCTGGGTCTAAACCTTGGTTATTTACCCATTCCCAGAAAGTAGGGATATCTTCTTTTAATGAGTGATGTAATTTAAAATCATCATCTATTGATTCATTTCGTTTAAAAAATTCCACTTGTCCTAACCTCTTCTTTGCTTTTTCTTTAGTATCGTAAGTACCCAAATTTCTACCTTTTTCAGATTGAACTTGTCACTTAGAACCTTTTTTAACTATTTTCTCATTAAGTAATTTTTTTAAAGATTCCATTATATCGGTATCTATTAAATCATTATAAATAACCATATAAACATTACCATCAACTTCTTCAATATCTGAAATACCGTAATCGATAATGTTATAATAATTAGAAAGAATTTCTCTTATAATATCAGAAGCTTTCTTAGTAGTACATTTTACTACTCCAGATTCAGAAGTAAAATCATCTGTTTCTTCTACAAGCTCTTCGTATACTTCTCTATAATTTTCACTAGTTATCATTGCTGCCCGCCTCTATAAATATATATATTAAATTTAGCTTAAAAATGGGTGTAAACTTTGCATATAGTCTAATCTATATTATTTTATATTATAACTATATTATTATGTGAACTTAGTTCACACATCATGTAAACAGAGTTCACATATAACGTAACTTAGTTTACACCTTATGTAAACTAAGTTTACACATTATTAAAAAAGAGTTTTTACACTCTTTCGAATTCAAATTTGCCTTTTATATTAGCATTCATGAATCTGCCTTTTGATTCTGCTTCTAATAATTTAGCAAATAATTCTTCAGGTACTTCCTTATACTTATACTTAGCACCAGAAAGATATTCTACTAATAATTCATTATTTTCATAACCAACACGCTTAATATTCGAACTTACAACTTCATTTAATTTCATATTTTTCCTCCTATTTAAATAATTCGTTAATATTTATTTCTTCTCTAGCCAAGACTGTCTCTTTTAAGAAAACAGTTTCTTTAGTAGGATATTCAATATAATCTTGAGCTAAGTATCTAGTAAATACAAACCCGTGTTCTGTAAGATAATTAGCATCTTCTAATGAATACCAATGCAATAAATCTTCTTTTGTTGAACATGAACTAAACCAATTTTTCCCATCTACATGATAACGTTCATCATAATCCATTGGTAAGTTTTTAGCATCACCAGTACAATCTTTACAACCCCAAACATAATCACCATTTGTGTTATACCAAAGACCATTATCAGGAGAAATACTTTCTAATCTATATAACCACTTCATCTCATGTCCTCCTGATTATATTATATCAAAATAAAAAGAAGTAGTAAACTAACTACTTCTTTACATAATTACTTCACCTGTGTTTGGGTCTATCTGATATTCTTCTTTAAGTTCAACACCAGTAAGTTTCTGTTTAACCATTTCTCTTAACTGTGAAGCCAACTCATGGTGCTCACTATAATACTCCTTTACTCTAGCCTTACCCTGCATTCTCTGGCCATCATGAGTAGTCATCCAAGCACCAGACTTTTGAATTAAATCATAATCAATAGCTAAATCAATAACTTCATCTTCCGCACTGAATCCCTTACCAAAAATTAAAGGTACTTCTACAGTCTTCATAGGTGGGGCTATCTTATTTTTAACTACTTTTACTTTAATGTTATTACCAATAACATCATCACCTTCTTTAATTGCTGTAGTTTTTCTTAATTCAATTCTCTGTGAAGCAAAGAATTTTAAAGCTCTACCACCGGTAGTAGTTTCTGAAGGTCCCATAGAAAATCCTGTACTAATTTTTTCTCTAATTTGGTTAATAAATACTACAGCACAATTCTTTTCATTTAAAGTACCAGTTAACTTTCTCATAGCTTTAGACATTAGTCTCCGTAAAAGACCAATATTCATATCAGTCATTTCACCTTCTAATTCAGCCTGTGGTACCAATGCAGCAACGGAGTCAACGATAATAAGATTAACTTCACCCGTCTGCGCTAGAATATCTACAATTTCTAAAGCCTGTTCACCAGTAGTTGGCTGAGTAAAGATAAGTTCATCTGTATTAACTCCAAGCTTCTTAGCATAATCAACATCAAGAGCATTTTCTACGTCTACGTAAGCTACTTTCCCACCTGCTTTTTGGCACTCAGCAGCTAAATGTAAACACAAGGTAGATTTACCTGAAGATTCAACACCATAAATTTCAGCTATTCTACCATACCCAATACCACCGCCCAGTGCTTTATCAATTAAAAGGGAACCAGTCGATAAAAGGTTTCTTGTAATAGGGTCAGTATCTCCAAGGGTCATAATAGTACCCTTACCAAATTTCTTAGTTATATCAGCAAAAGCTTTATCTAAATTACTCACACATTCTCCTTATAATACTTCATCTTCTTCTAAATAATTCTTACCAAATACTTTTATAAATTCTTTTATCTTTTCTTCAGCAGAAAGATTTTTATCACAATATTCTAATATCCAATATTTTTCAGCTTGTTTCTTTACGTGTTCATCTAAACTTTTATTAAAATGAATACCAGCGTTTGACATATTGTGATGTGTGCCACAAAGTGCAATGACTAACCCCCACTCTTTTGATTTAGCTCTATTGCTACCTCCAAATACTTCATGGATATGTAGGTTGTCCTTTGTACCACATACGTAACACCTGTTTATATTAGAAATTATTGAAAATCTATTACTATCTTTGACTCTATCTGTTTTTCCAGCCATTATTCACCAATAATTTCTTCTAAATGAGGTAATTTCTTTAATTCTTCTATTAATACAGACCACTCATCTAACTTATGACCAGTTCTCTGCTTGATAATCGTAATAGCATTTTCATAATTCATAGTAATTGTTCTCTTTTGATTATAAGAAGAAGGCAATAACTGAATTAACTGCCACCACCATTTTTTATCTTTGGTTTCTAAATACTTCTCTCTGCAGGCATTTAAAATGTCTATCAAATCGACTAAAGCATCTATTGGTTTATTCCAATATTTTCCATTAGCACAATTAATATCAAGAGCATCATCAGATACGTGTTCAATACTGAAATCATCAAGAGAAAATTCTTTCTTATGAATTGTATGCATAGTAGAACAACTATTAGATACTGTCCCAATTTTATAAGTATCAAATTCTTTAAACCAGTATAAGGGAGCTGTAATGTCCATTGAGACAAAAATCTGTCTTAAATATTTCCTGTGTTCTGACCCTGCTTTATATAATCTTCTCATTAAATTTAAGTCAGCTGCACCTAAAGTTCCTGGGGTACTATCACTTTTACCCCAGGAACTTAATGGATTACGCATGCCCCTAATAGCATTTTCAAAATTAAATGTTTCTACATTCTCTATCTTTATCATCAATTATCTCCCAACCAATACTTTTTAACCAATCTAAAAAGTCTGTTTGACCTTTTGCTTTAAACGGTAATACATCTTCGTACCCATAATCTAAATACATAGTATACGCTTCACGTTCTGTCATTGTCATTTTATTATCCATGAATTACATTAACTATAGTTCTGTAATGAGCTATAGGCCCTCTCTTTACATTAACAATTCTCCCAGCATTCCAACCACCAGCTACGATAGTTTCTACATGAACCTTTTCCTGGTCACCAACTACTACACCTTCAAGATTTCCCTTTGGACCAATTTTTAGCATTTGTGCATCAATAATGTTTCCAGCTAATTTCTGGATTCTATTAACTAAATCCCAGTACTTATTTTCAGCTTCTTTATCTAAGATTTCCTTGAGTTTAGAGTAGTTAACTTCTGATTTAACCCATCTATCATGACCATTTTCATCTTTTTTATAAGTATTAGCCTGAACTTCGAATGCCCAAGGGTGAATTGTATCTCTTAAATATCTTACCTGTTTACCTAAATCATTAACCTCTTCTTTGTGTTCTTTTCTGTAGGTCCAGTCGTTATATTTATTAATATATTCACGTTCAACCTGATGATACTTATTTACTAACTCCATATCTTTTTCAATATATGCAGTTGCCTGTTTCTTCCATTCTTCTAAGAAGTCAACAATAGCTGGAATCTTTTCAGTATTAGCTTTAACAGTTTCACCATATAACATTCCCTGATATTTCTGAAGCTGATTCATGGCATCCTGTAAATCTCTTTCAGCTCTATGTTTTTCAACTTCACATTCTTTAATATAACTATCAAAGAATCTAGCCTTGACTCCAGGGTATTCATCTTCAGAATGAATTAACCAGTCATAATGTTTTCTGAAAGCCTTTTCAGTTTTAGCAGCTTCCCACCTTTTAATTCTCTTATCGATTTTTTCTATCTGAGCCTGTTTTTTAGTAATTCTATC